>NZ_JBAKAS010000005.1:0-210995 GCF_038155025.1 Marinomonas sp. TI.3.20
AGGTCATACGCGACAATATTGCATAGCCCATCAATGGCTTTACGCATATCGGTTGGCCCACAAATGAGGGTCACATTAAGTTGATCAGAAGCCGTAAACATGAGTCTTTTATTCCAATTTAAAAAATGAAAGACTTTATGGTTTTTGGAAGAGACTGCTATGTGGGGTTTAGCCGACGCTCACGAGAGTATGATCAAAGAAAAACATGCGAGTCTCTCATGCACTAGTCGAGCGCAAGCCGACTATTGCATGAGAGTACTCAGAGCTTTGTACAACTTTGCTCAATTCGAATATAAAAACGCCCGAGACAAACCAATCTTTCTCTACAACCCAGTCCAAATACTTAGCCATAAAAGGCAATGGAATCACGTACCACGCAAACAAACACGCCTAACAAGGTCTGAAATTCCTAAATTATTGAGCGGCTTGAACACTATTCGTAAAACCGCAGATACATTTTTATTTGCTGTATGTGACTTCGTTGAAGTAGCGTTATTCACAGGATTAAGAAAATCTGAACTACTGAACTTGCAATGGGAACAAGTAAACCTAGAAGAGAGAACTTTTCGAATTTTAGAAACGAAAAATGGTGATGCTTTAGAACTGCCAATGGCAGATCATTTACATTCTATTTTTGAGAGGCGCAAGGAAATGACCAGTAATGGGTATGTTTTTCAAGCTGAAAACGACTATGGATATGTTCGAGAGCCCAAAAAATCAATACAGAAAATTATAGATGAAACAGGAATTAACTTTACACTTCATGACCTTAGAAGAACATTTACAAGCTCGGCTGAACTCTTACGAGTCGGAACCTATACAATTAAACGCTTACTCAACCACAAAACAGGTAGAAATGATGTAACAGCAGGATATACAATTCTTACAGCAGAAGAATTAAGGCCATTTTGCTATGATATCGAGAATAAGCTGCTTACATAAAAGCTCATATAATTTATGTAAAAAGAAACTCTCTGATTTTTCTTTTTAACTCGCCCACACCATCCAGAAAGCTATCATCTAGGTAATTGTATATTTTTTCAGGGCTAATAAGCTGTCGGCCGTTATCATTTTTTGTTAGTTTCCAAAAAAGATTTTTTGCACGTTTCGCTCGCTTTTTACCATCAATGGAGTCCACTTTAGGTAGTCTTTCATCTAGACTTTCGTACCACTCTAGAACTTGAACTTCAATATTCGAAAATGGCAAGAAATTAATATTATCAAAATCAGCATGATATTCTTCATCAACTTGATCTCCATCCAGAACAATAATAACATCACTTCCTTTAGCTAAAAAGCTACTATTTAGATTTCTTCTAGCTAGATCTACAACTTGTGAAGCACCACCTATATAAATAATTTTATACTTATAAAAAACTGAACCAAAGTCACTTATTAAATATTCCAAATAATGAGCAAGCCTTTCATCTTCCGTAAGAATATATTTATCAAACCCATTAAAACCATACATTACGCTTTTTATAAAATTGTATGATCTATTTTCAATAGAAAAACCACTACCATCCTGATAACTTTCAATATAAAAAAGTTCATCTGATTCTAAAGTCTTCATTAAAGCTAAAGAGTGTGTGGTAAAAAATATATTAACCCCATAATGCTTACAATACACTCTTAAAGATCTTATCAAATTAACCTGAGCACTAGCATCTAGAGAAATATCAATCTCATCTATGAATATAACCTTTTTACCACGCTTAATATTTCTGTATAAATTAATTAAGAAATATTCTCCCGAACTAAAATAGTCTTCCCTTATATAATATCGACTCACATCATCCTTTAAAATAAAACAGCAATCTTTTCCTTTTATTTTAACATTCTTCAGGCCATCAAACCTATTATCACAATAAATCTCATTAAGAAACTCTATTAGATCAGCTGCTTCAGAGTATTCCCCTAAAGCAATTTTACTGCGTAATTCCTCATCAAGATTAGAAAGACGTTGAAACTGATCAAACCTTTCACCATGGGGTATAGACAGCTCAACAAGAAATAATCCCTTAAGTTCATCTGATATATCCTGCTTTGTATCAATGGAGCCCAATCTTTTATTGTAGGAGAATTTTATAACATAATCTTCAACTCTATACTCAATATAGCTATCATCTTGAAAAATATATGGCGCGGCAGTTTCAATAAACGTATTATTTAAATATAAATTTCTAACAGATCTAAACAATGTCGTTTTCCCAACACTATTTTTTCCTGATAAGCACATTATTTTATTTTCAGACAAGTCAAATTTCAGCTCTAGAGACTTTATATGCTGAATGTTTTTCAATTTTATTTCAAAATTCAATTTACTTCACCGACTTTCTTAAGAACATATCAACTAGTGTTGTCCCATATTTTCTTCTAAGTTTTGATAAATATTTTTTATCCATAGAATTTATAGCAATTATTCGACCTGATAAAGATGACATACCTATATCTCTAAAAGTTCTATTTTCAACATCTTTATCTTTCAAATTGACTTTATTTTTCACATAGTCGTCAAATTTAGATAGATCACTCAAATAAAAATTCAACATAACTTCTATTTCATTTTTATCTTTATTTGAGATTGTAATAACGCCATTAGGAAGAATATTAAAGCCAAGAATTTTAACATTTTTATTTTTACTTTGGATTTTTGTTTTCTTTCTATTAAGAATAAAACTATCACCCAAACTCGATGTAAAAATATGCTGAATATCATTTTCTAAAGAAGAAAAACCAATTTTATCATTGGAGGAAATAATTATATCATCTGAATATCTGGAGTAAAAAAAACCATTTCTCTTGCAATAATCATCCAGTAAATTATCAAAATCAAAAAGGCAGGCATTACTTAACATTGGTGATGTAGGAAAACCTTCCGGAATAACACCATCAACAACAAGCAAGTCAAGAAGCAGATCACTATAGTTTTTTATATCCGAAATTGGAACAAAATCAAGATTTTTTTCAAGTAGGGACTTTATTAAAGACACATCAAAACTACTAAAAAAATCTTTTACATCTGTTTGAAAGAAGAATTTGTTTTTAGCATGTTTCTCTACAGCATCTCGGATTGAAACTCCTTTTCTATACGAAAAAACAACTTCTTTATTTAATTCAAAATACGCCAGAATACTAGAGTTTATAAATCTATGGATTTTTTTAAGTTTAACGCTAGGTGAATACCGAACTCTATTACCTTTATTAATTTTAGAATACTCTTGATTAATTTCTATATTCAAAAAATCATCAAAGAGCAATTTACCATGAAAAGTAGATATGAAAACTTCCTCTAATGTTCTTGAATTGATTGCGTGATTCACAATTTAAGCCTTCATCTTATTATCAAACAGCTAACGACCTGTTTCAGGAAAACATTAAGAATAAAATTCTTATATAAAAGATACTACCTTAGCATTATAAATTTTCAATCGAAGTAGTGTAGAAAAGAGAGCGGATCGGACGTGATAAGTGCTACCGATCATGGTGTGAAAACGAAGATAGCTGTTACTATCCTATCACCCTTTCCTTAAAAAAGCAGAAAAGTAATGATAGGGGTAACATAAATCATAGCCGGTAGTGACCTTGCATATTGACTGGAGATACTCCTAGTCGCTAAGGTATACGTAGATAATAGTACTGAGATTAAAAAAAATCAATATTAAAGAACTATTTCTGACTCTGCTTCACCTAATTTTATTGCCCATTTCCTATGCCGCTCGGTTAAAAACTCTAGTGCTAATGACTCACTACTGCTCCTACAAATCTCTCCTGCGAGCATCTTAATTTTCTCACTTCGCTCCATTGAAGGCTTTGTATCCAATAGTCCAGCACATTCAGTTTCATCTATATAAAGATAAGACTCATCCTTATGCCGACTCATGGAAACATAAGCAATCGATCTATCCATTGCCGAAGTGTAATAAACAAATGTATTACCATCTACTGTTGTACCCTGCGAGCTGTATGCTGTCAGCGCATATGCATGACACAAGTTCGTCCCTTTTTCATCCGCATATTCTGAAGATAAAAAGCTCACTGTACGGCCATCATCCGCTCTTATTGAAAACTCTACATCTGCGCTTTCAACAATTCGAATAGACTCTATAGTTCCTAACGTACCATTAGATACACCAAGTTTTCTATAATCATTACGACAAAATTTAATTCGGTCGCCCTTAGAAAATTCCGTTTTAAACGACTTATCAGCCACACTACACGAAAGTGGAATATTTTCTTGTCCTACGCGCCCCTCTGATATGTGAATATCTCTAATTGCTTTACTGATCTCTTGAACATCTGTCCACCGCTGCGCAATGACAAGAGAGGCTTTTTCAGGGTTGGCTTTTTGATACTTATGCCAGCTATCCACTAACGCTTTTTTAGTATTCTCTGCATTTTCATGAAAATGAAGGCACCCTTTCTCATCAAGCGTTTTAAGAGCCTCTTCTGCTTTTCCGTCTCTTAGATCTGCCACAACCCCACGAGCCCATGCTGTTCGTTGCCTGCGTATGTTTTCAATACGCTGAGTACCGATTACTTCTGGATTTGATAGATAGCGCAGTGACCCGCCTCTATTGATCGCATCTAATTGTTTATCTTCACCAGTAAGTATCAATTTACACTGGGCCTGATGAGCACAATGCGTTAGCTTTTGTAGATCAGTACTCGGTAATTGACCAGCTTCATCAACAACTAAAACTCCCGTAGATGATAGAGGGTTAGTGCCATTCGTGATTTTATTAATCAGTGAGGCGACGGTTACTGATTGAATACCTGTTTCTTCTTGAAGGTTATCTGCCGCCTTTTTTGCAATACTGGCACCTAAAACTTTGTAGCCCTTCTGATTATAGGCATGTCTTGCTGCTAACATTAAAGTCGTTTTTCCAGCACCAGCAGAGCCTTGCACAATGGAAATATCAGGCCCGTTTAGAGCACTGTATACAGCTTCTATTTGCTCATCGTCAAAAGGAAAACCAAGCTCCGACTCAGCCTTTTTCAACGCTCTTTGAATTTCAGGCTCAGATAAATTCTTAGTGAAACGACTCGATAAATCACGAGCAGTTTGTACCATCATGCGCTCACAGTTTAAAACTGATTGGGTAGTGTATTGTGGATCAAACGGGTTTTCTGCACTCAACTCTACAACCTCCCGATCTCTGATCAACCGCTTAACGTTTTGCTCACACTCAGCAGCGTTACTTCCGCTCTCAACAGATTGAATAGCTGTTTGATAAAACAGGTCTTGAGGACGAAAAACAGCCTTTTTATCTGTAATTGAATACAGAATTTGATCGTCTTCTGGCAATTCAGCATCGCAAAGAATTTCAGCCTGCATAGACTGTAGAGTCTCAGTATGAAAGCCCATACTATCCATTTCACTTTGCCAACTTTTTAATAATGCTTGATGATCAACTAACCCCTTATCTTTTCGGGTATCCAGTTTTATTAGATCTCCCGCTTTGCTAGCACTACTATCGACTCCCTGTTTTTTTAGCTCCTCACGAATAGATTCTGATCTTTTTGAAAAATGCTCACATAGCTTTTTATCAACACCAGACACATGAAAGGAGTCTTCATCTCGTTCAACCTGAAAACCTAGCTGTTTCATCTGTGCTGCTAATTCAGCTCGATATAACGCACCAGCCGCTTTTTGCCATTGATAAATTTTGCGGGACTCAACACTTCCCCATGAATCATCCTCCCGTGGAGCAACATTACAGATTACAGCATGAGTATGTAATTGAGGGTCTTGTTCCCGCGATGTACAGTGGTTAAAAGTGGCTGCGACTAAACCAGCTGTACGCTCTAACGTTTCACCTGCCTTTCCTCGCCTCGTGAAAGCAGCATAATGCTCTAATGCATCAATACCGCGCTTGGCTGCTATTATTTGGGCTTCCTGTACTTTAGTTCTTAACTCATCATCAGCTCTAGCCCATATGATCGAAACAGATTTAGGAGCGCTAAAAGTACAATCCCAGCCTAAGCGTCTTTTTTCTGAATAAGCATTTTGAACAAGAGAAGCGCCCTCAGGCGCTCCTCCATTTATCAAAGCTTCAATATCAGCTTTTTCAACTGTATTACCATATAACCCTAAATTTCGAGAACCTAGTCCATGCCATTTACCAGGGGGCTCTCCAGCGCCCAGATAATAATCTTCAGCAGCTAAATTAGTGTAATAAGACACTGTTCGTACAGGTGATATCGTTAACACTATGAGCGCCCTCCAAACAGTTTATTTTCAGGCTTGCTCTCTTTTTTTGGACGTTCAGTTAACCATTTTGCAGGAACGTGCTCCTCCGCAATAGTTTTTTTCTTATAAAGCGGCCATTGCAAACGAAATACACCTTCCCAACTAGGCACCATAAGATAGCCTATAACGCCTTTTTTGGTTGGCATTTCAATGTGAGTTAAATCATATTCACTAACAACAGGTTCACTAGACCGCTGCCATGTTTTTTCGGCACCAATCTGTGATGGCCGCTCAACAATGCGATCACCGAACATATTGGAAACATATTCAGATTCTCCTCCTGCACTACCTACGCGCATAGCAAACACAACAGAAAATAAATTTAAAATCGTATCAGCATCATTTTGATAATTTTTCTTGATCTGTGAAATTGATTGAGTTCCAAAAACAGCTCGTCCACCACGTGATCGAGCCAATTCCAGCCACATTTTAATACTCGGGTTTGGTGGAAGGTTTGCCATTTCATCAATGAACAACCAAGTATCCCGAACATTTTTCATTGATTGGGATAGAAAGTGCTTTGTCATCAATGACAGTAACGCGTTGCATAATGGAGCTCCAATTGATTTATACCGAGGATCAGACTGCACAATGAGCGTATTTCGTACTTTTTTATGATTGTTATTCACCCACTCTCGAATAGAAAATTTCGGTTTATCTGAACCCCGCCATGCAACGGCTAAAGTCTCAACCCAACTTAACTCAGAGATCAAATTCACATAGAATCCCTGTGTAGTTTTAGACCCATCTATTACAAATGACGCTGCAATTGGGTAGTAACGCTGTAATAGAGATAACATTTCAGGTTGAGATAGCTGAATACGTTTATTGATACTATCCCACCCCCAAGGCTCTCCTTCTTCCATGAGACTAACTAACATTCCAGTAAAAATAAGCCTAGCTCCTTTTAGCCACATCGGATCATGCGAATTACCATCTGGTATTAGATTACCAGCGACCATTTCAGCATCATGTTCATTTCGAATGTCGTTTGCGATATCCCATATAAATGACCGATCATCCCAAGGCGCGATCAATATCGCTTTTTTATTAAAGAAAAAAGTTGTAAATTCCTTTTTTTCATCATAAATAAAAACCTTATCATTTCTATTTATAGCCTGATCTATCATTGGCAGAATAACTGTAGTTTTACCTCCCCCCGGAGCACCTAAAGTTAAAATATTTGATTGCTCCTCTTTTTTTGTGAGGGCCGTATTTGGATAAATGGTAATCCCCCTACTTTTCTTCCCTGCTTGTTTAAGAGATTTTTTTGCCTTTTTCTTTGCAACAGAGATAGCTCTTTTCCCTATATAAAGCTTAGCACCCTCAATATGTCTACTAAGGTCACGACCACCTTCTTCCCAAGCTACTTTTTTTGTTATCTTCCATGAAATAAAAAAAGAAAATATGAATGGAATAATCAAATGCATATAGAAATGTATTACTAAATTCTCTCTTTCTACCCATCGCCAATAATTACTCCATTCGTAGCCAGAGCCACCTAATGTCATCTTTTTAAATAAGCTAAAAAAGTATTTTGAGTATTCAGAAATCCCTCCCCACCATGTCCCCCAATTCCATGTAAGCCAAATACTGCCACAAAATAAAAATATAAAGACAATTCCAAACAACAGAAAAATCGAGTTCCAATCCTGAATCTTTTCGTGTGGTGTAGTTCTCATCATTGATTGCCTCCTACTACTCGCTGTCTTGCAATCTCACGTTCATGGTCTGATAAGTTTGCTACGGCACAAACAATAGAAAATATTCTGCTCGTTACTTTTCGCTCTAGATCTATGAAGCGTTGATCAAGAGAAATTTGCTCATAATGAGAAGCAACGATGGTTCTAATATGCTCCGCTACAGACTCATTTTTTTGTTCAGCATCGTGTACGATACGGTTATAATCTGACGTTGAAAAACGTACAGTGATTGCTCTGTTTACACTTTTTTTAGACATAAAAATTCCTCAGCTGTGATTTCACTGAAATCCGCTTTGATCAATTGAATTTATTAAACTTTTAATAATGGAATTGAGAAATCAATTCTCTAACTGAAATCAGCTACACCCTAGTAGTCCTAGCCCTCAGCACAGATTTCAAAGAGCCATGCGATGCATCGAAAGGTGCGTTGGGGTCTGATAGAAAACCTGTTAATTTAGTCATTAACCAACTCTCCCGAATTTGATACTGTACGACTCTCAAGAAAAGCCTCTAAATCAGTAATTCGATACATCACACGACTGCCAACTTTAACGTAACGAAGGTTATAACGACCTGTACTCGCCCAAACACTCAAAGTCTGAGAGCTTACCCCCAGCCGCTGTGCGGCTTGTGCGCGATTGATTAATATTGACCCACTTTTATCTTGTTGCATGTAACCTCCTAAACGTTTGTCTTTATTGACGTTTATAGACTAACGATGTTATTTCTACTGCGCTCACGCACTAACTAAAAAGTGGTTACAAAAGGATGAAAATGGAAAATTCACTAATTCCAAATCGAAAGTTTCAAGAACAGTTTCGGAATGACTTAATGTCAATAAAGAATGAGTTTGGGCCTAAATTAACAACACTGGTAAAAAGTCATTTTGAGATTTTAAAAAATGAAATAGATAAAAAAAGCATATCTTTTTCTAACAATCTGTTTGGTAGAAAATCAATACTAAAGATCCTCGAAGAGATTTCAGAAAATATAGCCGAAGAGCTTTTAAAAGAAGAAAAAAATAGCTTACGAAAAATAATTAAGGACAATCTATCGTTGCCAATAAAAACTGATAACAACGGTCGATCCTCTATAGATGGTTATGCAATTGAATTGTATATAACAAAAGCTAGATACCTTTGCTTCCTTATTGATCATTCTCCTTATCTACAACATCTAAGTGCTTTCAAATGGAATCTTTCATTTTCCGCAGAGCTATTTTCAATAATAATTACACGTACAACTAGAAAAGCTAAGGTATGCCCTCTTTGTTTTAGAGATATATCTGAAGGTAACAAAGATGTTAAAGGTAGGTCTCGAGACAGAAAATACTGCCATATACATAAGACGAACGATGAAGATGCGAATGCTAAGAACATCTTAGGAAAAGAAATTTTCAATAATCTCAGTCAAGATAGCAAAAACAGGCACAAGGAGTATTCCTATATAAAGCAAACAAGTGGTGACTACTTGCAGTTGACGCCTAATACCCAAAAAAATCGACTACACGAACAGTTAAAATCAAGCTCATACCATGGAGCAATAGTGAGCTTTGGAGATAGCCCTACATTTGCTGAAGACATGGAATACTTTCGTTCTAAACCAATTAGTATTGATAGCATACCAAATAATCTAGAAGAAATAGAAAGTGCTCTAATTGAAGTTCAGCCTACAATAGGAAAGATCTTTGCAGACCCTGATTATGTAAAGTTTATTGAATCTGCAACAGAGCTGGATTGGAAAAAATTTGGGAGCTTCGTCTGTAAGACGTTAGCCCAAAACTTTCCTAAGACATTTTCAACGTTTAAAGCTCCAATACCTACAACTAATTCACTCACAGAATTTACGCATCTTCTTCAAGGCAAGAACTATCTAGATAACGAAGCAAATTCATGTTCTCACTTTTTTTTATTCATTTCTGCACTCAATATTTCAGAAGATTTACTTATTGAGGGTGAGAAAATCAATATAGCAAAACAGCAACGGGCATCTAAAGTACAAAAAATATTAGAACTCTACGATCAAGGCTTAAACGTTAGTGATATCAAAAAGAACTTAGATAGCTTCGGACAAAATACTGGTAGACCATTTATAACTAAGATCATCAACGCTCACACAAAAAAAGGTTTGTAGCACCTGTGTAGCACGAGCAATAAAAAAGCCCCGATAAGTCAGCTTTCACTAACCTATTGAGGCTTATTTTATATGGTGGGCCTGCCCCGACTTGAACGGGGGACCTGCCGATTATGAGTCGGACGCTCTAACCAACTGAGCTACAGGCCCTAAAAACGATTCGTATTATAGCTATATGCTTAACTAATGCAAAGATAGAGAGGCAATTTTTATGTATTAATTCAATCAAATGCAAAAAATATTGATTCATTACTATGATATCGCCTGTACTTGGCGATTTATCATTCCTGGTGCGATCCCCATTACTTTTTTAAAAGCACGTCGAAACGCCGCTTCACTCTGGTAGCCAAGTTCATGACATAGGATGGCAATATTTTCATCGCCTTGTTTGATACGCTGCGCCGCTAACCGCATTCGCCATGACGTCAAATAGGCCATGGGGGTCATACCCATCGTCGTTTTAAACAAACCACTGAAAGCCGAACGAGACATCCCTGCTTTCTCCGCAAGACTGGCGACTTGCCACGCTTCATGTGGGCGTTCATGAATGGCGACTATCGCTCGCGCTAATTTACTATCACTTAATCCTGCAAATAATCCAAATTGAATTTTTTTGGTTTGCATAAAAAGTCTCAACAATTGCACTAAATAGGCTTCCGCTAACCGCTCTACAACAATCTGCGATCCACAACGAGGTTGCATGACCTCTGTAAGTAATAACGAATTTAATGGCGATAGCTGTTGAGCCGCTTCATCCTCCCATTCTACTTTCACCCATTGCCATTCAACATCAAGTAGTGGGTTTAGTGCTTTCGTACCAAAATCGAATTCGCAGATTAACAGCTTGTTATCCACATTTTTGTTAGCGCTCTCTGTCTTAGATAACTGCACTTCAAGATCTAATCCTGAAGCCAACCAAATACCATCGCCAGTGTTTAATGCTGTCCGGTTGTTGTCTTTTGTTTTTAGGATTAACTCGCCACTTATCACGTACAACCAATAACTAGAATCAACAGAAAGAGACAAGCTACCTCGTGGCTCCAAAAAAAAGCAACTACTGACAGAAGTGGCCTTTGGACGAAAGGCGCTCAGCACAGAAGAAAGTCGATCCATTATTTCTTAACCTTATAAAATACGATCTGCAATAAAATTAGCATTAATAAGCACCTATCGTATCAGGTTTTATCCTATTATGCCTTCATGGTAAAAATAACCAACTATGAGGACGCAGAAATGACCGTATTAAAACCTAGAGTTGCTACGCCTGAATTGGCACTTAACACGCTAACAGGCTCTTGGTCTTTGGCTGAGCAAACACCTGAGAATTTTACAATGGTGGTGGTTTACCGTGGCCTTCACTGCCCTCTTTGCAAAAATTATTTGAGAGAGTTAAGTCGTTTAGCGGATGATTTTGCGGCAAAAGGCGTCAGTGTTATTGCCCTTAGTAGCGACACGCAAGAGCGCGCTCAGCAAGCTTCTACTGAATGGGAAATAGAAAACCTGACTATGGGTTACGGCCTGACCGTTGAGCAATCTCAAGCATGGGGATTACATCGCAGTGCTGGTCGCGGTTTAACCAGTATTGGTGTTGAAGAACCGGCTGAATTTACTGAGCCAGGATTTTTCTTAATTCGTCCAGATGGCACTTTATATTGGAGCAATATCAGCACTATGCCATTTGCTCGACCACACTTTAAAGAAGTGCTTGGCGCTATCGATTTTGCGGTAAGTAAAGACTACCCTGCACGAGGTGAATTAGTTTAATTCAATAATATTGAATTAACTATTCCAGAAAACATAAAGCAAAACTCTATTCGAGTTTTGCTTTTTTTTAATTCGAATAAACCGAACATACTCAGATATTTTAGTAGATTTAAAAGTTATATCTATAATTCATAAAGATCTTAAAACAACTTACAAAAAACTTTATATGAAACAATTCATTAATATGTCTATTTTTAGTACTCATTAAAAATACACATTATTCTTTAAAAGCTAATAGCATAAAAAAAGCACGTCCTCAGAAAGGACGTGCAAAATCATCTACACTCATCTATCTAACACACTAACTTAACGCACTAACTCAAAACACTATTTTCCAATAGAAAACTTATTGTCATACTCACGAAAAAGATACAGCATAAAAATAGCGGCTAGCATTGGCCAAGCAGCAAAGAACAATAAATTGGCACCAGCCCAAGGGTCAAGGTAGCGTCCAAAAGAGACTAGAGTTGAGCTTAAGTGCATGATTAATATAATCAAAGTCACCCATCTTTTTTGAAAACCAATCAAAAAGCTCAAGACCAAAGCCAGCTGCAACGCCCCGATAAGGTAAGTAATACTGTTACCCAAAGCAGGAATGGAGTAAAACACCTTCAGGACAACGGCCGCATGACCTGGGTTGATAAATTTATCTATTGTCCACATGAGTAATACTATAAATACGCCTAAACGCAAACCTAGCAAACTCCACTCTAACTTCTCTCGTGGTAAAGTAATTGTACTCATTCTAAAAACCTTTTTTATGTGAACTTTTATAAAATGTAACTTTGAACACGCTAATTAATGTACATTCCATATCACATTTATTATCTATGTTATTTAAACAAAGCATTTAATTCCAAGGCCACTTTAAAAGAATAATAAAATAAAACAATATTATTTTTTCTTATGATCATTTATTTCTATTTTTTAAAGCTTTTCACCAAATAAAGACAGATTTTTTATTATTATATCCTGAATTTAGTTGGAACTAATTCTGAATTTAGAGATCATCAGATGTTGTTATATAAAAAATATTATGAAAAAACGAATAGAATGATGATCTACCCTCGTAACGGCACACTATAACTCTATATTTAAATGGGATTATTAGCCTACAAAACTCATGTCATCTCACTTACGAGAGCTATTTAAGAGAGGGCTATTGCAGAGTTTTTAAAAAATGGTGCCTGCTAATTTGGCTTGTTTACTCAAAGCTCATCATCGACTCACAGTTTATTTTTAAGTGTTTCTCCACTTTTTATCCACAGCCGCATCGGTATCGTGAAGTAGACCTGAAAAAGCCACGATAACGTGTGCTATCGTGGCTTTTTAGAAACTACTTTTATGCGACTAGATGTTATCTAGGCGCATAACACATCAGAAAATTAGTTTTGATTGATGAAGTAGTTGATCACGTAAGCTGGAAGATCCGCTGCGTTTACTACGATTTGTTCCATCGTATCACGATCACGAACGGTCACTGGTGCGCCTTCTTTTTCGATTGAATCGAAATCGACTGTGACACAGATAGGCGTACCGACTTCGTCATGACGACGGTAGCCTTTACCAACGTTACCGGTGTTTTCATAAAGAATGCGACCCAAGCCCAATTTCTGAAGCTTGTTTTTCAATTCTTTAGCAAGCGCTACGATTTCTGGCTTATTCTTTTTAAGAGGCATAATAGCGACTTTGATCGGCGCTAGATGTGGCTTAAATTTAAGAACCGTACGAGTCGTGCCATTTGGAAGCTCTTCTTCAGTATAAGCTTCTGTCATCACGGCTAATAAACCACGCTCTAGACCAGCAGAAGGTTCGATACAGAAAGGCACTTCCCATTTACCGGCTTCTAGATCTCGAATCGCCAGTTTCGTTGTCGAATGCTCGTTCTTTTTCACTTTCGCATACAGATCAAACTCTTCTTGTGCTTTTGTATGAGAGCCTAGATCGTAATCGGTACGGTTAGCGACACCTTCTAGTTCTTCAAAACCATGTGGGAACTTGTATAAAATATCCACTGTTGATTTTGAATAATGCGCTAGGTCATCACCCGTTACGTATTCGAATTCAATGTTTTCTTCTGTTAAGCCTTGGTCCAACCACCACTGTTTACGTGTTTTGACCCAAAACTCATGCCATTTTTCGTCTTCACCTGGCTTACAGAAAAATTCCAATTCCATTTGTTCAAATTCACGAACACGGAAGATAAAGTTACGTGGTGTAATTTCGTTACGGAATGATTTACCAATCTGTGCAATACCAAATGGCAGCGTACGAGAAGTAGAGTCCACTACGTTTTTGAAGTTTGTAAAAATACCTTGTGCCGTTTCTGGGCGAAGGTAAGTGTAAGACTCTTCGTTAACCATCGGGCCAACGTTCGTTTTAAACATCAAATTAAAATCACGAGGCTCAGTGACATTAGTAGAACCACAGTTGTCACAGACTTTAATGTCTTTCATGTGGTCAGCACGCATGCGTGATTTACATTCGTGGCAATCTACCATTGGATCGGTGAAGGTATCTTCATGTCCTGAGTATTTGTAGACGTTTTTATTTTGGATGATAGCGGCATCTAAGCCTTCTACATCATCACGTTCATAAACCATCGAACGCCACCAAGCCGCTTTTAGGTTGTTTTTTAATTCAATACCTAACGGACCGTAATCGTAAGCACCTTGCATACCACCGTAGATTTCACTGCCTTGGAAAATAAATCCGCGACGTTTACACAGGGAAACGAGTTCATCCATTGTTTTAGCTGGCATTTCTAAACACACCTTAAGCAAATTCGTTAGTAGAAAAGACGCTTCATATACAGGAAGCGAATATCAAATATTATCATAATGACACATTGTACTCTGTGGCCGAATTTCGCTCAATGGCGATTACTCGGGAAAATATCTCGCATTTCTTATCGTCTTCAACAATAGAATTCCCTATCTATATAAACGCAGAGCAGAGAAATCATAAAAGTTCTCTTATTTACACTTAAAAAGCATCAAATATGACCATCATCAGGTGATTTTGTCTTCATTATGTAAGATAATTCGTATTAATTACACATTTGAAACATCACTAGGATTTACCATGCGTTCATCGTCTACTCCCATTTTTCTTTTTGGCCTTTTTGGAGTGCTGCCATTTTTAGTGTGGACAATTCTCGCCATGACAGACACCAGAATGATGGGATACACAGGTGTTCAACTCTTTGCTAGCTATGGCGCCATCATTTTAAGCTTCTTTAATGGTGTTATATTTGGACAGGTCTTAGAAAATTCTCAAGGACCTTATAGCCGTCGCATCATGATGTTTACTCATCTCATCACGATCTTGGCTTGGGGCACTATTTTAATGGGCGTACCCACTCTTGCTATCGTGGTGTTACTGCTCGGCTTTATCTCAACCTTTTGGCTAGAAATTCGCTGCCTCAAATTATTATTTTCTAACAATTCCGGTCATTCTAAGATCCGCTTTGCTCTCATCACCGTAGTATGTGTTTTACACATATTAGTGATTTTTCCTCAATATTAGTGGAGAAAGCATTAACGTTTCGGAGCGATTGGAATGTTGACAGTTTTTTATGATGGTAATTGCCCCCTCTGTCTTAGAGAGATGATAGCGTTAAAGGAATACGATCAAGATAATCTCTTACAACTAGAAAACATTTATGGCGAGTCATTTAATACTCGTTTCCCTCACATCGACCCTATTCGTGCTGATAAAATTTTGCATGGACAATGGGAAGATGGCACCTTGATTTTTGGCTTAGAGGTAACCTGTTCAGCATGGAAACTGGTAGGAAAACATAAATGGATTCAGGTACTACGCTGGCCTTTTATCAAGCCGATTGCTAACGTGGGGTACCGGTTTTTTGCTCATTATCGTCACTCTATTGCAGCGGTAGTATCAGGCAAGCGCGCCTGTGACCGCTGTAAATAAGACACATAAGATGCAAAGTAGACACCAAGCTATACCTGAAAATGTAAACTTTTGAGGATCATGCAATGTCTTTTAACGCCCTTATCATTGGTGCGAGCAGTTCCATTGCCCAAGCGGCTGTCACTCTTTTAGCTGATAATCCAGAGTGCCGACGCATTTTTACCGTCAGCCAGTGTCCGCTTAATTTCTCCACAAACAAAGTAACCCCACTACTGTGCGATTACAGTGATAGTTCAATACATAATATTTGTAAGACGCTAAAACCTTATGCTGGCAGCATCACTCAAGTGCTTATCTGTAACGGTATACTTCATACTAATGGGCTTAATAATCAGCCGATCATGCCAGAAAAAAAACTTGAAGATATTAATACCGAGCAGCTTATTCACTTATATCACTGCAATACTGTTGTCCCCATGCTCTGGATCAGTCGCTTACTTCCTCTTCTGATAAGCGAACAAGCCGTGAAAATGGCGGTATTTAGCGCTCGGATCGGTAGTATTTCAGACAATAAAACGGGGGGATGGTATAGCTATCGCGCTTCTAAAGCGGCCTTAAATATGCTGATACAAACCAGTGCGATTGAATACGCTAGGCGCGCACCAAACGTGAAGCTTGTTGCCTTTCATCCAGGCACCACCGACACACCCTTGTCTAAGCCTTTTCAGAGATTGGTTCCCAAAGAAAAATTATTTACCCCAGAGTTTGTAGCGAAAAGGTTATTATTCGTTCTTGATGAAGCAGAAGTAGACCAAAAAGCTGCCTACCTAGACTGGAATAACATGCCAATAAATTGGTAATACCAAGACATTTTTCTAAAAAATAAGACGAGACCATTTATGGGTGAAATTGATCCAACTGACCGAAAAATTCTAAAATTATTGCAAATGAATGCCAGCTTAACCGCGACCGAGGTCGCAGAACGGGTTGGTTTATCTCAATCACCTTGCTGGCGGCGCATTAACCGACTGCAACAAGAAGGATTTATTCAGTCCACACAGGCAATTGTAAACCGTCATAAAGTCGGATTGGATATCGTTGTTTTAGTTAATATTAAGCTGTCTTCACATGGTCGAAAAATGCTGGATGAATTTGAGCAGGCTATTGTCGATTTTTCAGAAGTAGTGGAATGTTGGACGATTTCAGGCGCCATGGATTACAGCTTACGTGTAGTGGCAAAAAACATTGGTAGTTATGAAACCTTCTTACGCAGCAAGCTATTGCAGCTGCCTCATATCCAAGAAGCACAAAGCCATTTCACCATGCGCGAAGTCAAGAACGTCACCCAGCTTCCTTTAGACTAGAAACGTCGCATTATATCGAGACAGCAAGGTGACGAGAGGCTTTGCTTTATTGTCGGTTATTTAAGCAGTGGATCATCTTTAGGAAGGTGTTTTTGAATCCACAATGCTAATTTATGCTTCATACTTGGCAAATCTTCTTTATCGGCCGGTAATGCCACAATCAACTTATCCAACACTAACAGGCGATAGATGGCTTCGGTTTTTTCATTGGCAGACATAGTCGATGAAAAACCTTCGTAGCCTCGTTTAAGTGCATAATTTTCACCGACTTGTATGGCTTTTTTACTCAGCCCTGCTTCATTTTTAATCTTTTTCATCTTTGTCCTCATCTATTCGTGTATTTGCTCACTAAAGAGTGATTGTCGACTTATTCCATGGAACAAGGGAAATTGTCGACACATTAGCTCAAATCACAGTTTGAAATATTTTCCTGACTCTAGCAGCTTTTTGCATTTTGCCAAATATTTCTACCCAATAAAGCGTAAAAAACGATTATAAACAAAACCTTGAGTACATTTAGTGAAACCTTAAGCGTCTTATATGAGACTAAAGGATAATCTAAAAACACAGAAATTGTCGACAATCTAGCTTGAAAAAGGGGCCAAACAAGATTATAAATAATCATATTGTCGACAATGTGATGTTTTGTTTCCTTATGAGTAGCGCTTTTTATGAATAACCTTGTTTCCATCAAATCTGCCACGCTGTCTGAAGACATTGCGCAGCAACTTAGCAATGCCATCGTGCAAGGCGACATTCCGCAAGGCAGTAAAATTTCTGAACCAGAACTCGCTAAACAATACGGTGTTTCTCGAGGCCCTCTTAGAGAGGCCATCGTTAAATTAGAAGGGCTTGGCTTAGTCACACGCACCGCCAATATAGGCGCCCGCGTTATCCAGTTAAATACGCAAGACATGTTAGACACTTTTAGCATGCGTGAAGCATTAGAGGGCATGGCAGCCAGACTAGCAGCGACGTCGATGCCGCGTAACGAAGTGAATCGTTTGTATGCGCTGCTCGATAAACACCAAGCCTACTTAGATGACAATCAAGACGAACATTATGTCCAGCAAGGTGGCAATGATGACTTTCATTTACGCATCATTCATGCCAGTGGCAACGCCAAAATAATCCGCCTGCTGACCGAAGAATTATACGCGGTGATTCGAATGTATCGCCGCCATACTGCTGACCAACGCAGTGACCCGCGCCAAGCATTACGTGAGCATCGCGCGATCTTAGACGCCATTGCTAATCACGAAGGCGACCTCGCCGAGCTGCTGATGCGTCGCCATATCAGTCGGGCCAGTCATTTATTAAAGCAAGCGATGGAACTCAGTTCCCTCGCTTCTCAATAAGTCGACCCCCGTTTATTCGAATAACAAAAAGAGAGCCAGATCATGACTAATCTATCTGCCGGTGCCCGTTTTAGAAAAGCGGTTCAAACACAATCTCCATTGCAAGTCGTTGGCACTATCAACGCCTATTGCGCCATGATGGCCGAGCAAACCGGACACCATGCTATTTACTTATCCGGTGGCGGTGTCGCCAATGCCTCGTATGGATTACCAGATTTAGGCATGACCGATTTGCACGATGTGCTGGAAGACGTGCGTCGCATTACCTCGGCGTCTAACCTGCCGCTCTTAGTTGATATCGACACTGGTTTTGGTGGCGCATTTAATATCGCCAGAAGCGTTCAACAAATGGAACAAGCCGGTGCCGCAGCGGTTCACATTGAAGACCAAGTGCAACAAAAACGCTGTGGCCACCGCCCGAATAAAGCCATCGTCAGCCAGAATGAAATGGTCGACCGCGTGAAAGCTTGTGTTGATGCTCGCCGTAACGACGACTTTGTCATCATGGCGCGTACCGATGCCTTGGCAGTAGAAGGCATGGAATCCGCTATTGAGCGAGCCATTGCTTGTGTTGAAGCCGGCGCGGATATGATATTCCCTGAAGCCATGATCACATTGGACCAATACAAAGAGTTTGTTGCGGCGGTGAATGTGCCAGTGCTGGCGAATATCACTGAATTTGGCGCGACGCCATTGTTCAGTAAAGAAGAGTTAGCCAGCGCAGGGGTTGACCTCGTGCTTTATCCGCTGAGTGCGTTTAGAGCAATGAACAAAGCGGCACTCAATGTCTACCAGCATTTGTTAAACGACGGTCATCAACGCGCCACCGTAGACACTATGCAGACCCGCAACGAGCTCTACGATTTTCTTAACTACCACGATTACGAAGACAAGCTAGACGCGCTTTTCTCAGAACAGAAAACGCAAAAATAAGGTGTGTTTCACCTTATATAAACCATGAACAATATTGCATAAAAAGATCGTATAAAAAGACATAAAGCACAGTGAATAAATGATTTCTCAGCGAACAATAATAAAGGAGAGACGACATGGCTAAAGTACTTTCTGGTGCCGGTTTACGTGGACAAAGTGCCGGTGAAACCGCCCTTTGTACGGTTGGTAAAGCGGCCGCAGGGTTGACCTATCGCGGTTACGACATTGATGTTCTAGCCGACCACGCAAGCTTTGAAGAAGTAGCGTATTTGTTACTCTACGGAGCCTTGCCTAACCGCACTCAACTGCAAGACTACGAACACAAGTTGATGCAATTACGCAGCCTTCCTGAGCCACTCAAAGCGGCTTTAGAATTGATTCCTAAAGACGCACCCCCAATGGATGTGATGCGCACAGGCTGTTCCTTCTTAGGCAACCTTGAACCAGAGCTAACATCCGAGCAGCAGCCTTTTTCCGGCCAATTGTCCGCCGCGGATCGTCTGGTTGCTACCTTGCCAGCCATCGTGGTTTATTGGTATCGCTTTACCCATGATGGTGTGCGCATCGACACACAAAACCGTCATGTGCCATCACTGGCTGGCCATTTCCTGACCATGCTTCACGATAAAGAACCTAGCGCATTACACACCCAAGTCATGAATGTGTCGCTGATTCTATACGCTGAACATGAATTCAATGCGTCGACCTTTACCGCTCGTGTCTGCGCTTCTACCTTGTCGGACATGTACTCTTGCGTCACCGGCGCCATTGGCAGCTTACGCGGGCCACTGCATGGTGGTGCAAACGAAGCGGCGATGGAGATGATTGAGCCTTGGCAATCGCCTGATGAAGCGGAAGCAGCGCTGATGGAAAAACTCGCCAATAAAGAAAAAGTCATGGGCTTTGGTCATGCGATTTACAGCGAACGCGATCCGCGTAATGACATCATCAAAAAATGGTCTAAAAAACTCAGCGAAGAAACCGGTGATGACCACTTATACGCGGTGTCAGAACGTTGCGAAGCAGTCATGTGGCGCGAGAAAAAACTCTTCTGTAACGCTGATTTTTTCCATGCGAGTGCCTACCGTTTTATGGACATCCCAACCAAGTTGTTTACGCCTATTTTTGTCTGCTCGCGCATCACAGGATGGGCCGCTCACATTATGGAACAAAGAGCCAACAATCGGATTATTCGCCCTAGCGCAGATTATATCGGCCCAGATCACGCTGAGTGGGTGGAGATAGACAAGCGTCCATAAACCGATTTTAGCAGCGTATTTATCACTCTATTGATCACGTTATTGATTACTTTTTAATAACGTTAATATCTTCTTAAAGTTTAAAGGAAAGCACATGAGCGCCAACGTAGACGTAAACAACCGCCCAGATTACGACCAAGTCATCCAAGATATTGCTGACTACGTGATCGATTATAAAGTCAGTAGCCAAGAAGCGATCGATACCGCTCGTAACTGCCTAATGGACACCCTTGGCTGTGGCTTACTCGCCCTACGCTTCCCAGAATGTACAAAACATTTGGGCCCTGTTGTGCAAGGCACAATAGTACCGAATGGCGCACGAGTTCCTGGCACTTCTTTGTCTCTCGACCCAGTCAAAGCGGCTTGGGACATTGGCTGTATTATTCGCTGGCTTGATTACAACGACACTTGGTTGGCGGCAGAATGGGGACACCCTTCGGACAACCTAGGCGGCATTTTGGCAGTAGCCGATCACTTGTCTCAAGTTCGTCTATCGAATGGTGAAGCGCCGCTAACCATGCGTGAAGTACTAGAAGCCATGGTCATGGCCCATGAGATCCAAGGCGTTATCGCGCTTGAAAACTCCTTTAACCGCGTGGGTTTGTGTCACGTGCTGTTAGTAAGAGTCGCTTCGGTAGCCGTTGTCACCAAAATGATGGGCGGCGACCGCGAGCAAATCATGGCCGCCATCTCTCAAGCTTGGGTCGATGGCTCTGCACTACGCACCTACCGCCATGCGCCAAATGCAGGTTCTCGTAAATCTTGGGCGGCCGGCGACGCTACCTCTCGTGCTGTACGCTTAGCAGACATGTCGATGCGTGGCGAAATGGGCATTCCAAGTGTGCTAACCGCGCCACAATGGGGCTTTTATGATGTGTCTTTCTCGAAAACAAACAAAGACCAAGCGCTAAAACCAGAAGCCGAGCGTCAGCTCTCTTTCTCTCAAGATTACGGCACTTATGTAATGGAGAATATCTTATTTAAGATTTCTTTCCCTGCTGAGTTCCACGCTCAAACCGCAGCAGAAGCCGCGGTCACTTTGCACCCTCAAGTCAAAGACCGCTTGGCCGAAATCGATAAAATCGTCATTCGTACTCATGAGTCTGCGATTCGCATCATTTCAAAATCTGGCCCATTAGCCAATGCGGCCGACCGAGACCATTGCTTGCAATACATGGCCGCTGTGCCATTAGCCTTTGGTAACTTAATCGCTGAGCATTACGAAGATGACTTCCATGCCACGCACCCGATCATTGATGAGCTGCGTGAAAAAATGGAAATCGTTGAAGACAAACGTTTCACGGCAGAATATTTAGAAGCCGACAAGCGTTCCATTGCCAATGCGATTCAAGTCTTCTTCAAAGACGGCAGCAGCACGGAAGAAGTGGTTGTGGAATACCCTGTCGGCCATCGCCGTCGTCGTGAAGAAGGCATTCCTTTATTGGAGCAGAAGTTTAAAAACAACTTGGCAACGCGCTTCCCTAGCCGCCAATGCCAAACTATCTTCAGCCTTTGTAAAGATCAAGCGACACTAGAACAAACACCGGTAAACCGCTTTATGGATTTGTTCGTTATCGCCTAACTGACGGCCTTGATGCTTAGGCTCAGGTCTCACCCGTCACCATAAGTGGCTATAGCACAAAATAGCCAAAGCACTTAATGGCCAAAAGCACTTATTCCGATAAGTGCTTTTTTGTTTATTGGCTCTGCCTCATGGTCACAGTATCATACGCTGACCATGAGGAGATTTTATGCATTCATCTGACAACCACCGCCACTGTTTTCTATTAAAAGGATCTGTTCATGAGGTGTTGTCGGATTTTTTACGGCTCTGTGAGCAGCTCACAGAGCCGCTTATTTGTGCTCATGACATTACGCACTATCAGCAACTTGCCTCGTCACAAAACACATCGTTTCGAACCTGCACTTTTAAACAAGCGCGCCAAGAACTTGGCAGCAGCCATGATGCGATTTTGGTGGATTTAACCCATGGTGTGTCGGCAAGCGCCCTTGCTATTTTAGCGGGTACCGTACGTGGCAATGGCGTGTTTGCCATCGCCTTACCTGAGGGCGACTGGCTGTCTATCGTCGATCAAGATTTACCTCGTTACTTGCCTTGGCCTTATGAAAGCAAACAAATCGACTCAAGCTTTAAACGCTTTTTGTTGGCGCGTCTGGAAAGTGGCACGTCGCCTTTTACGGCCATTTCAAGTAAACGTCACTCGCCTCACCAAACACCTTTACCTGCCTTGGATTGTCTTAATGAAAATGCCCCATTAACTCAAGAGCAAACGGCGGCACAAGCTTGTTTACTAGATCTAAAAGCCAAGTCCTATGTACTGATTGCTCCTCGCGGTCGAGGCAAATCAACACTACTCGGTGATAGCCTTGCCAAGCTGCAGCAAGCCGGTAAAAAGGTCGCTTTAACCGCCGCCAATCAAACCGCCATTACGACCTTAAAAAAACGCTATGAAAGCCTTGTTGCAGAATCTGACTTCGAGTTCCCTTTCATTGCCCCTGACGCCTTACTCTCGACGGGCGCTCATTGGGATGTTCTGCTGGTCGATGAAGCCTCAAGTATTCCGCTTCCTATGCTCATAGCGCTCAATGAAAAAGCCGACCATTGCCTTTTTAGCACCACAGATTATGGCTACGAAGGCGCAGGGAAAGGCTTTGGCATCCGCTTTTGTGCCCACTTAGAAAGTCAATCCGATCATCAGCGACGACCACTGGAGCGGCTCATTTTACGCCGTCCTATTCGGTGGGGGGAAAATGACCCACTGGAAAACTGGATCAATGATTGTTTCTTTTTAGCGCCAGAACCCAACACAGAAACCCCATGCTCGGTGCTTAATAACGATCCATTTTATGCTGAATACCGTGCCATCAAGGGAGCCGAATGGCTATCGCAGGCGACTCTCTTATCGCAAACGTTTCAACTCTTGGTCAGCGCGCACTACCAAACCTCTCCTGATAACTTACGTTGGGTACTTGATGATCCATCGGTTTCAACGTATTTATCGATGCAAGACAACCGTCTTCATAGCGTGGCAATTGTCACGGAAGAAGGGTCGCTACCGGATGAGCTCAGTGTTGCCGTGCTGCAAGGCACGCGCCGACCTCGTGGTCATTTGATACCACAATCTTTATTGGCTCATGAAGGCATAGAAGACGCAGGACAATATCGTTATTGGCGCATCAGCCGTATCGCGACGCAAGCCAATGAGCAAAACAAAGGACTGGCCAGTAAACTGCTGAACCACTTAGAAACACGCGCTAAAAGCACCATTGCAAGTGAACGTTGTGACTTTCTTAGCACCAGTTTTGCGGCTTCCCCAGAGGTGGTGACGTTTTGGCTCAAGAATGGGTTTGTCCCAGTACGCCTTGGCACCACTAAAGATCAGGCCAGCGGCAGTTACTCATTGATGATGGTAAAACCGCTGACAGACGAAGCTCGACAACAAGCGTCTCGCTGGCATCGGGGGTATTTGGCCAATCTTGCGATCAATTTGCCCCGAGATTACGCCGATATCGATGCTGAACTCGCCCTTAAACTCACAACCTCATGTCTAAATGAGACTTATCATAATATCGCGGCATGCCCGCAAGACTTGACTGAAAAAGACAATAAAGACCTTAGCCTGTTTGTCTATCACCACCGACCTTATCTCACCATACGCGCACAACTTACGCGGCTGGTGGTCAGCAAAATCAGCCATCATCAACTAACCACAACGCATCCAGATTACCCTCTGCTACACGCTGTTATTAGTCAACCAGCCAACCGAATAGACTTCTCAGCCTTTCATTTAAACACCAAGAAACAAGTTGATAAGCACTTAAAGTCTGTCATTAAAGGCTTGATAGATTAATGCATTAAAGCTTCACCCTTAAAAATGAGCGAAAGCTCACCCACCAGAATATCCAAAATGGGTGAAATACCACCCAAAAAACCCTCTCATTCTTTTCTACAACCAACCAAAAATACAATATATTACTTATAAATCATAACGTTAAGTCTAATATTAAAGAATTGGCACAAAATGTGTAATAAGTAATGCAGCAATGTTACTTATTAACCTTGTTATCCGACTAACAAAGATTAGTCGAGCAACAATAATAATTATTTAGTTTTGGAGTCCAAGAACAATGAAAAAACTCAATTTAGTCCTGACCACTCTCGCCCTTACTTTTTCTGCCGGAACCGCTTTTGCCGCTTCCGCTTGTGATCCAGGTGAACGCGTTGTTAAATTTAGCCACGTGACTGGTGGTACAACTCACCCTAAAGTTGTCGCAGCTAATAACTTCGCAGATCGCATAAACAAAGAAATGAACGGCAAATTGTGTGTCGTTGTTTACCCAAACTCAACTCTATTCGGTGACTCCAAAGAGCTTGAAGCCCTACTATTAGGCGATGTTCAATTACTTGCTCCTTCTTTAGCTAAATTTGGTTCTTACACACCTAAATATGGTGTTTTTGATCTACCGTTTATCTTTAAAGACATGGACCAAGCCATTCGCTTTACCAAAACACCTGAAGGTAAAGACTTGTTGATGGCAATGAAAGACAACGCTGGGTTCGTTGGCTTAGGTTATTGGATGTCTGGCATGAAATACTTCTCTGCCAATAAAAAATTGATTCTACCTAGCGATGCTGAAGGTTTGAAATTCCGCGTACAAACCTCAGATGTTGCAAAAGCAATGATTACAGCAATGGGTGCATCACCACAAGCGATGGCATTTTCTGAAGTATATGGCGCATTGCAAACAGGTGTCGTAGATGGCCAAGAAAATACTTGGTCTAACATTTACACGAAAAAATTCTACGAAGTACAAGACAGCATCACAGAAACGAACCACCAGTTGTTAGCGTACTTGTTCATGACGTCACAGGACTTTTTAGACAGTCTTTCACCAGCAGATCGCGCGCAATTCCTAGCCATTGCTGATGAAGTCACTCAAGAAGCTAACGAATCGGTTAAAGCAAAAGAAGCGGCTAACCGCGCCAATATCCTAAAAGCAGGTGGCAAGATCAATACGTTGACCCCAGAACAGCGTCAAATTTGGGTTGATACGATGAAACCTGTATGGAAGAAATTCCAAGGCGATATCGGTGAAAACATCATTAACGCAGCTGCTGGCGCGTAATTAATAGCTCAAGACTCAGTAAGAACTGGCCTAACTAGGCCAGTTCTTACTAAATTAAGTGACTCGCTTTCTTTATAACCTTTTCGCAAAGAATAAGCCTCTCCCACTTTACTCGTTAGCGCTGCGCTTTATATTTGTTCAGGAGACACCCAATGGCATATTGGCCACATATATATTTACTGATTTTCATCCTCGTGCTTTGGGCATTGGAAAAATGCTTTCCAGCGGTGATGGAACGAGCAGAAGAAAACCTACTTATCCTCGTTATTTCATCGATTATGGTGGTCTCATTTGGTCAAGTTATTGCACGCTACGGTTTTAATACTGGCTGGGACGCGGCATTAGAATTTAATACCATCGCTTTCTCTTGGTTAATCCTTCTTGGTATGAGCTATGGCATCAAAACGGGGATTCATCTTGGGGTCGACATCGTTCTTAATGCCGTGCCTAAACCGATATCGAAAGCGCTATCTTTGTTCGGTGCTTTCGCGGCCATTATGTACGGCCTTATTCTTCTTGATTCCACTTGGTTAGCTTTATTAGGAGTGGACGCTCGCGGTGGTGCTATCGAATATTGGGCGAAAATGTTCAAAATTGGCATTGGCACTGAAGAACTTCGTTATCCTGTTTTTATGCAAGACATGTTTGATTTACGCCCACGCGTTCAACGCTGGTTAGTGTTGGTCATTTTACCTATTAGTTTAGCCATGCTCTCTCTCCGCTCTTTGCAGGCCTTTATCGATATCGCACGTGGTAAACGTGACATGTTGATCAGTGGTCATGAAGCACAAGAACTGGTCAAAGAACACAAAGACGCCTTAAAAGACTAGCCGAGTTAGGAGCTTACTGTGGAAGCGATTATTTTATTTGTTTTAGTACTAGCGATGCTGTTTATCGGTATTCCTGTTGGTATTTCGCTGGGCTTATCGTCCATTCTATTTATTACATTTTTCTCCCATGACTCTTTGTCATCGGTTGCTATTTCCCTGTTTGGGGCGGGTCAACATTATACTTTGTTGGCCATCCCTTTTTTCATTCTCGCCTCGTCTTACATGTCGACAGGCGGTGTTGCAAAGCGCTTGATCAACTTCGCCATTGCCAGTGTCGGACACTTTCGCGGTGGTTTAGCCATGGCTTCTGTGTTGGCTTGTATGATGTTCGCAGCCTTGTCTGGTTCATCACCAGCAACGGTAGTCGCTATTGGTAGTATCGCGATCGTTGGTATGCAGCAGGTCGGTTACTCAAAAGAGTTTGCTTCCGGCATCATCGCGAACGCAGGTACCTTGGGCATTTTGATTCCGCCTTCTATCGTGATGGTGGTTTATTCCGCGGCAACAGATGTGTCTGTTGGTCGTATGTTCTTGGCGGGTGTCATTCCTGGGCTATTAGCTGGCAGCATGCTGATGTTGGCAATCTATGTTGTCGCACGCATTAAGAACCTACCTGCCGAAGAGTGGAAAGGCTTTGGTAATCTCGTGCGTGGCGGTAAAGAAGCGGGCTGGGGCTTGTTCCTTGTCGTCATCATCATGGGAGGAATTTACGGTGGTGTATTTACACCAACGGAAGCCGCGGTTGTGGCCGCCATTTATTCCATTTTTGTCGCTCTATTTATCTACCGTGATATGGGGCCTCTAAAAGGCGAAACTTGGACGAAAGACAGCGACACATCTCATGCTCGTGTTGGCTTTAATGGCACAGTGTACGGTGTGTCTTTTTTCCTTGTTTGGGAAATCATGTCGTTCTTTGCTCTCGCTGGTAGCGAAACAATAACAGGCGGTGACCGTGCTCTTTGGGGAGCGGTTATGTCGGTGGTTTTGGCCGTGTTCTATGTTTATAAACGTTCGTCAAAATTAGAACAATCCATTGGCACATGCTTAATCGCAGGCTTGCCTATTTGGAGCCGTAACCTTTCTCTTATGTTACGTGGTTTCTTCCCTGCCTTATTTGGTGATGAGTCTCGTAAAGTCATGTTGGAAGGGACTAAAACCACCATCATGCTGATGTTTATCATCGCTAACGCTTTGTTGTTTGCCCACACACTGTCGTCTGAACGTATCCCTCAGATGATCACTGAATGGATGTTGGGAGCTGGCTTTAACTGGTTTACTTTCTTAATCGCAGTCAATATCTTGCTGTTGATTGGTGGTCAGTTTATGGAGCCATCAGGTCTGTTAGTCATTGTGGCACCTGTGGTTTTCCCAATCGCGATGAAACTAGGTGTCGATCCTATCCACCTCGGTATCATCATGGTGGTTAACATGGAAATCGGTATGATTACCCCACCAATTGGTTTGAACCTATTCGTGACATCCGGTATCACAGGTATGAGTTTGGCTCGTGTTGTTAAAGCCGCAATGCCATTTGTACTTGTTTTGATGGTGTTCCTAGTATTGGTGACTTACATCCCTGCTCTTTCTACTATGCTGCCATACAGCATTATGGGCCCAGAGATTGTTCACTAAACCATACATGAGTTTCAGAACAGAATAGTATTATTCGATTTTGGCGTCCTTAGGGGCGCTTTTTTTTGGCTATGATAAAGTAGATTCATGCTTCTTTATTTCTGACTAGGTCAATAAGTTTCACATTATTAACTATCATGCTTTTATCTAAAAATACCCCTTCTAGCATTCGCCCCTGATTCAGAGTGGTGGTAATTGTCCTCTTCTTTACAAATTGATAGCAACTACGATTATTAGGTCAAGAGTACACTCTAACTAACCACCCTAAAAAGGAGCCTTTGATGTTTTCAGCCCGATCATTTTGCCATACCGCACTAATCACAGCGGGATTAACCTGTGCGATGAGCGCACTTGCAGCAGACCATATTGTCAGTACGAAATACGGTGATGTAAAAGTAAATAACAATATAAAACGTATTGTTACCTTGTATGAAGGAGCTTTGGACATCAGCTACGCATTAGAGGTTGAACCTGTTGGTGCTATTGCGGCACCCAACAGCGATATGGCGCCCACCTATTTTGGCGATCAAACAAAAGGCATCAATATTGTAGGGACAACTCATAACATAAACCTCAAAGCCGTGGCAGCGGCGCATCCTGATGTCATTTTAGCGCCGACTAGCCTATCGGCTGATGAATATAAGTTGCTGTCAAAAATTGCACCAACCATTGTGCCAAAATTAAATGCCCATGCCTCATCATCCTGGGAGGACGACACTCGACTATTCGGTAAAGTCTTTAACAAATCACAAGAAGCCAAAGCCGTCATTGATAATATTCATGATCGTGAGGCCGACATTAAAAACATCGTTGAAGTGAAAGTGCCGAATACGCAACTTAGCACTTCTGTTATTCACTGGACGCCACAAGGCGCGCTTATTATGTCTTCTAACACCTTCGCTAATAGCGTTTTAGAAAGCACTGGGTTTAAGGCAAATGATGATAATTTGGTAAAAAAAGGTAGCTTGTATAGCGGCCCATTAGATCTTAAAAAACTAGCAAAAATTGATAGTAATTGGTTGTTCCTAGCAACGCCTAATGTAGACAGCAAGAAAGCCTTAAAAACAGTGGAAAAAACGACTGTTTTCACACAAATAAATGCGATAAAAAAAGGCCATGTTATTCCTGTTAGTAGCCAAGTTTGGACTGACAGTTCAGGTCCAATTGCAGCAAATATTGTTCTAGATGATATCCAAAACCTACTGGATAATCATATTTCCTACCCAGAATAATCTCTCCCTATAAGAAGATGCTATCTGTTGATAGATTCAACTTGGCGATCAAATACACAAAAATGCCAGCGATCGTGCTGGCATTTTTGCGCCTGACGGCTATCCAAATAGAGACTAAACAACGACGCTAAAGCCTTCGAACTTTGGTGGCCCAAGGTAGACCCCTTTTGATGAGCCTGCGTTGGCGTGGGCTTTCTTGAAAGCCTCAGATTGGGTCCAGTCTCGAAATGCTTGCTCACTTTCCCAAATAGTATGAGAGGCGAACAGCGAGCACTCTTCATCAGTCGCGCCTTTGAGTAAGTGAAACTCTTTGAAACCAGGCACATCTTTTAAGTGTGTATCACGGTTGCGCCAAATATCGGTAAACTCTTCTTCACGATCTAACGCAATACGAAAACGGTTCATTGCAATGTACATAGTGTCTCCTAAAAATAGTGATTAGCAACGAGATCATCATAGATAACAACTTACTGAACGGGAGTAAAATCGATCTTAGAAAATAGGTTACTTACTCCCAAACTTTACCCTTTATTGACGACTGCCTGTGTTCAGCATAGTTAAGCACGGCTGTACCTTCCCTCGTACCTTTAACATACAACTGTCTATAAAAGTGTAAATGTCGAATAGGGGCTTCTCTAAATCATTTATTTTTGTTTCCATGAAAGAAAACGAGCAAAAAGGATTTTAAACATGATCAAACGAACACATTGGCGACCAATTTTTATTATTGCACCACTTTGCTTAGCCAGCTCCCTGTCTTTGGCAACAGGGCAAGCTGCGGACTCCGTTGCTCCAGAGGCGGCAAGTGCTCTACAAACCAAAAAACTCGCCCATGCCCAACACTTCATGATATCAACCGCTAACCCTGTCGCTTCCAAAATAGGCTATGACATTCTCAAAGCCGGTGGTTCTGCGGCCGATGCTTACGTTGCAGTACAAATGGCATTAGGCTTGGTTGAACCTCAATCTTCTGGTTTAGGTGGCGGTGCCTTCGCCGTATATTACGATGCGAAAAAACATAAGCTCACAACCTTTGATGCACGAGAAACCGCCCCATTAGAAGCCACGCCTGAGCTATTTCAAGACAGTAACGGTAAGCCTCTTAAATTTTATGACGCCGTCGTCGGCGGACGCTCTGTTGGCACACCTGGCACCGTAAAACTGTTGGGCGAGCTCCATGATCGTTACGGGAAAATGCCCTGGAAAGACTTATTAGCACCAGCGACCACATTAGCGCAAGACGGCTTTATTGTGTCGCCACGTTTGGCTGGAGAACTTGCTGATAGCAAAAAAAGCTTGGCTCGTTATCCGCAAACTAAAGCGTACTTTTTTAATCCTGATGGCACCACCAGACAAGCGGGGCAACGCCTTAAAAATATCCCTTACGCGGAAACCTTATTGATGCTATCTACCTATGGCGCCGACTCTTTCTACACCGGACAAATTGGTAAAGATATCGTCTCTAAAGTACGTGGCGCCACCGACAATCCAGGTGTCCTGTCCGACAAAGATATCACTAGCTATAAAGTAAAAGAGCGCACTCCTGTGTGCCTTCCTTACAAAGGTTATGACGTTTGTGGTATGGGGCCACCAAGCTCTGGCGCACTAACGGTAGGGCAAATATTAGGCATAACAAGCCATTTCGATCTGACCAAAATGGGGCCGAAATCACCAGAAGCATGGCAAATCATTGGCGATGCATCACGTCTAGCATTTGCTGATCGTGGACGTTATATGGCTGATACAGATTTTGTTCCTATGCCACAAGGCTTGTTAGATGCTGACTATTTGAAAGCACGCGCCAAACTTATTACACCAGGTAAAGCACTGAAAACAGCTGAGCCCGGCAACCCTGCATGGCGTCATCCCATTGCTGAAGCCGATGACCAATCCATTGAGTTTCCTTGTACTAGTCATATTTCCATCGTTGATAAAGAAGGCAATGCCATTTCTGTGACAACGACCATTGAACATGGTTTTGGCTCAACGCTAATGACACACGGCTTTTTACTCAACAACGAACTCACTGACTTTTCCTTTAAGTCTTATCAAGATGGTCGTCCCATTGCCAATCGTGTAGAGCCGGGTAAACGTCCTCGATCTTCCATGTCGCCTACTATTGTCATGAAAGAAGGTAAACCTTATTTGGTTGTTGGTTCACCTGGTGGATCTCGCATTATTGGTTATGTTGCAAAAACACTGATCGCGACTCTCGATTGGGGAATGAACATTCAACAAGCTATTTCATTACCAAACAGTGTCAACCGCTTTGGTAAGTTTGAATTAGAAAAAGGCACTTCTGCGGTTCAGTTGAAACAACCTTTAGAAAAAATGGGATTCAAAGTCTCCGTGAGTGATATGAATTCAGGCATTCAAGGGATCGAGATTCGTAATGGTCAATTAACCGGCGGCGCAGACCCAAGACGTGAAGGGTTAGTATTAGGCGATTAGAACAAGATTAATCCCTATTCTCTTAGTGGCTTAAACGCTTAACAACATCATGATCACTCATGTAAAAACGCCCTTGTGCTGAAGTATCTAGCAAGGGCGTTTTTGATCAACTTCTGCCAGTAACTTCCTAATACTTGTAGCCCCCAAATTTTAGAGTGAATGATATTTAATATTTTGAAAACTTTACGTTATGTTATAACATATTAAAAAATAACTTTCGTCTTCCGTATTAATGACACTCCAGTCACATTATTGGGCTCCATATGAACGAACACTCTTCTACCCTCCTATCCACAAAAAAACTTCCTGTCACTGTCCTTTCCGGCTTTCTGGGTGCAGGTAAAACCACGTTGTTAAATCATATTCTTAATAATCGTGAAGGCCGACGTGTTGCTGTAATCGTGAATGATATGAGCGAGGTAAATATTGATGCCGCTCTTGTTAGAGAAGGCAGTGCTGAACTATCAAGAACCGATGAAAAGCTGGTTGAAATGAGCAATGGCTGTATTTGCTGTACGTTACGAGAAGATCTTTTACTTGAAGTAGAACGCCTTGCTAAAGAAGGCAAGTTTGATCAACTCGTAATTGAGTCAACAGGGATATCTGAGCCTTTACCTGTCGCTGAAACCTTCACCTTTGAAGGTGAAGACGGACGCTGCCTCAACGAAGTCGCCCAGCTCGATACCATGGTCACTGTGGTTGATGCTCTTAACTTTTTGCGTGATTACAGCAGCCAAGATGACTTACAAGAAAGAGGTGAATCGTTAGGAGAAGAAGACGATAGGACTGTCGTTGACTTATTAATTGAACAAATTGAATTCTGCGATGTGATGGTGATCAACAAAATTGACCTCGTCAGTGAAGAAGATCGTAATCAATTAATCGCCATTCTTCGCAGCTTGAACCCTAGAGCAAAAATAGAAATGGCTAAATTTGGTCAAGTCCCTCTTGATCGATTACTGAATACTGGCTTGTTTGATTTCGAAGAAGCTTCATTAGCGCCCGCATGGTTACAAGAAATTCGTGGTTCACACACACCTGAGACAGAAGAATATGGTATTAGCAGCTTTGTGTATTCTGCTCGCAGACCATTTCATCCTAATCGTTTTTACCAACTAGTAAACCAGGATTGGCCTGGCGTGATCCGTTCCAAAGGGTACTTTTGGCTAGGCTGCGCACCTGCAGAAGCAGGAACTTGGTCACAAGCGGGGGCTGCTGCAAGGCACGGACCGGCTGGACATTGGTGGGCATCTATCCCTAAATCAGACTGGCCGACTGATATCGAATCCCTATCGTTAATTGAAGAAAAGTGGGACGAAAACGTCGGTGATGCTCGACAAGAATTGGTCTTGATCGGCATAAACATGGACGAAAAGACACTGCGCGTTTCGCTCGATTCGTGCTTGTTAACAGATGAAGAGATGGCACAAGGCCCTGCGATATGGGAAACATGGCCGAACCCTTTCCCTGAATGGGGTTAATTTCCATTGCGCTCTTGAAAAGCCCCCATTTCTTTAAAAGTAACAGATAAGGACTCAATACAATGAATGAAGTACTACCGGATGTTTCTATCAGTGACCTTGCTATTCACCAGTTCCCTTTAGAATGGGTTGGGATGCAAGGAATAGATTTACCCATCGTGATATCTGAAGGTCAGTATAAAAAAGAGCTTCATGCTAAAGCAGATATACAGGTCAACCTGCCATCAGCGCATATAAAAGGCATACATATGTCTCGGCTGTATACCTTATTAGGGGAGCTAACAGAAGGCCACGCACTCTCTCCAGATCGTATCGAAGCCGCATTAAAAAGTATGATAGACACACACCAAGACTGCCATACAGACAGCGCTAGATTACACCTTGCCTTTAATTTACTGGCTAAACGACCTGCTTTGCTCACCGAAAAAATGGGTGGTTGGAGATCGTATCCCATCTGTATTGACGCTCATATCACCAAGCAAGGCTTTCACATCCGTACCACAGCCACCGTAGAATACTCCTCAACGTGCCCTTGCTCTGCCGCTCTTACACGGCAATTAGTAGAACAAGGTTTCTTAGAAAGCTTTCCGGAAAATGCTCCAATGTCCCGACAAAGCGTGGCGCAATGGTTGCGAAAGAATGCCACATTGGCCACCCCACATAGCCAGCGTAGTGAGGCGAAAGTCTCCGTCGAAATAACACACGATGCGGCTAATTTATCTCTTCTCGCGTTGATTAATAATGTAGAGCAAGCATTGCAAACACCATTGCAAACCGCAGTAAAAAGAGCCGATGAACAAGCCTTTGCAGCTCTTAACGGTCAAAACTTAATGTTTGTTGAAGACGCAGCACGTCGTATTCAAGCACAACTTCATGGCACTTTTATCAACCCTAGCGTTCATGTTCGGCACTTAGAAAGCTTACATCCTCATGATGCGGTGGCGTGGTCGCATCCAGTAAGTGCGTAAACGGTCACATTGTCTGTCATTATTTAAGCAATTTACATCTAAAAAAAAGGTTATTTATTATGATCCGTAAAAATCCACGTGGTGATCTACCACAGGTTCACCCCAGCGCATTTGTTGATCCTACCGCTATTTTATGTGGTTTGGTCATCGTCGAAGAAAATGTCTTTATTGGCCCTTATGCAGTCATTCGTGCTGATGAAATGGACATAAATGGGCACATTGATCCTATCATTATTGGCGCGCATTCTAATATTCAAGATGGCGTGGTGATTCATTCCAAATCAGGTGAAAAAGTCGTCATTGGACAACGCACTTCTATTGCCCATCGTGCAATTATTCATGGTCCTTGTACCATAGGAAATGGTGTGTTTATTGGTTTTAATAGCGTGCTATTCAACTGCCAAGTAGATGATGGCTGTGTTGTAAGGTACAACGCTGTGGTAGACGGTTGCCATTTACCAGCAGGCTTTTATGTTCGCTCTACTGAACGTATTGGTGCTGATACCGATATCGATTCGATGCCACAGGTGTCTGCTGATGCCAGCGAATTTTCTGAAGATGTAGCGCGTACTAATAATGAATTTGTCAGCGGTTATAAACGTATTCAGAACGAATTTTAGTCAGCCACGTAGAATATAACGCATCAGATACAAGGGTGCCTTTGCTAACTATTAGCTGGGCACTTTTCAATATGATGTGTTTATCACTTGAGCCTATATGCGACTAACGCTGGCGGCAAGAAATTATTCATGTAAGGATGGGGAAGATAAATAATAGGTTTTATAACGCTAATGAATATTAACCATTCGAACACACTTTTATTGTCTGGTTATCATGCATTGAATAGCCATTTCGATCTGATCTTTTAACATCATACAAGGCGGCATCAGCCGTTTTTAGCGCCGTTTCAAGCCCATGAGTATTATATTGCTCAATAAAAGATACACCAATACTGACGGTGAATGAATAATGTTGTCCCTCAATTTCTACCATACTAGAACGCACTCGTTCCAATATCGTGTCTATCATTTTCTGCAGCTCAATTGAGTTAATTTGCTTAAAAAAGACGCCAAATTCATCACCACCTAAACGGCCAACAATACCTAACGGATTAATAACATCGAGTAATATTGAAGAGAATTCAACAAGTACCTTATCGCCACCAGCATGGCCGAATTGATCGTTTACCAATTTTAAATCATCGAGATCTAATACCAAAACAACCGGTTTTAGCTGTTTCTGATCAGTAGATAATATTGATAGTGCCAACTCACTTTCTTTATAAAAATACCCACGGTTGTATGCGCTGGTTAAGCTATCAATGGACGCTAACTTCGCCATTTTCACTTCTAATCGATCTATTTGAAAGAAAAGTCCAACCAAATACCAAGAGAGTAAAGGCGTCACTAAAAAGGTAATAATTGTGATAACAATAATGTCTTGTTCTAGAACATAAACAAAATCGAGTGATTCCACTATGATGTAATTAAGCACATAGGCAAGTAAAGCAGATAAAACAGTCAGTAGCGCAACTAAACCAAATCGGCCTAATTTACGAAGGGCCATTCTAGTTAATGCAGTCATTTGACCTCCAGAAGAGATAAACAATCGCTATTAAAAAGCTAACATCCATTTCCTATAACCTATCATCTACTAATGCATTAAACAGTATCAAGTGTTGCTATCAAGAACAATAGATAACCTTTATGAATACTATAAGAAAGTTTGATCTAGCGCTTATTGTTTGAAGATATCTTTATCTAATCCATATTTTCGCATTTTGTCATAGAGTGTTTTTCGTGGCAGGCCTAACGCATCCATTGTTCCTTTTATTGACCCTTTTTGGCGTAGTAACTCTTGCTCTAATAACGTTTTTTCAAAGCGCTCCATCTGCTCTGGTAACGTCATCACGCCAGGATTATTTTCATTCGTGATAATATCATCAAACTCAAATGACCCAGCCTCTCCCATTAATACATAGCGTTCGGCAAGATTACGTAATTCTCTAACATTACCCGGCCAATCGTAGCTCAGTAAGCTATGCATGCGAGCCGCAGATAAAAGTTCTGATTCACGTTTATATTGTGCTGTTGCAACCAAACAAAAGTGCTGCCATAGCAAAGAAATATCATCCTTACGATCACGCAATGGCGGAATATCTACGCGCACGACATTCAACCGATAATAAAGATCTTCTCGAAAAGCGCCACTCTCACTAAGTTGCTTAAGATCAACCTTAGTGGCGGCCAGTATTCGTAAATCAAGATCAATGCTCACATTAGAACCGAGTCGCTCTACACGACGCTCTTCTAAAACTCGCAATAAACGAATTTGCATAGACATCGGCATACTTTCAATTTCGTCCAGAAATAAGGTGCCACCATTCGCATGTTCTAATTTACCAATACGTCGATTCTTCGCATCGGTAAAAGCACCTTTTTCATGGCCAAATAGTTCTGACTCCATAATAGAATCAGGTACAGCACCACAGTTAATAGCCACAAAAGTATGATTGCGACGAGAGCTATGCTCATGAACAAAACGCGCGACTAACTCTTTACCAGTACCGGTTTCTCCTTGAACAAGGATATCTGCGCCAGTATCCGCCACACGCAATAAGGCTTGCCTCAATCTATGTATACCTGGTGTGTTACCAATAATTCGAGGGCCGGGCGCATTTTGGGCAGCAAGCTCTAAGCGTAAGTTACGATTCTCTAACGTTAACTGTCGTTTTTCACTCGCGCGACGAACTACCTCTAAAAAATCTTCATTGGAAAATGGTTTAGCAATAAAGTCGTAGGCGCCATCTCGAATTGCATTCACTGCCATGCTGATATCGCCATGGCCGGTAATCAAAATAAAAGGGATTTCCGCATCAATTTTTTTTACTTCTTCAAACAGCTCTAAGCCGCTTTTTCCCGGCAAGTTGATATCGCTAATGATAACGCCAGACCAGTCAATGGATAAGCGCTCAACGACTCCCTTCGCACTGGCGCATTCAATGACATCGAAGTCTTCTAATTGCAGTGTTTGAGAAATAGCCATGCGAACGGCTTGCTCATCATCAATCAAAATAATCTGATTGCTGTCTGACATTAGGACTCCCCTTTACGATTCAAAGATGCTTGATAGCGCGGTAGCGTAACACAAAATTCTGCTCCACCTTCAGCTTGGTTTTTAGCGAGTATTTGGCCACCCATTGCCTCAACGATGCGCTGGCTAATGGATAAACCTAACCCCAATCCAGCCCCGGAGGGTTTAGAAGTGAAAAAAGGCTCAAACAAATGCTTAATCGCGTCTTCACTCAAGCCATCGCCTGAATCTTTAATATAAATAGAGACCTCTTTCTCACTCGCCATTTGCTGAATAATCACACGTTTAATGGCTGGATCATTTTCTAAAATAGCGTCTGCTGCATTGGCTAACAAGTTGACTAATACCTGCTCTAAAAACACCATGTCACCATTAACAATCAGCCCTTCATCACCGTCTGGTAACAAGAGTTCAATTCCCACTTCTTTATAGCGCGTTTCCATGATGTGTAACGCGCCTTTAATCGCGGTAAAAACGGCAATGGGTGCGGGCTGAACATCGCCCTTACGAGCAAACACTTTAAAGCGAGCAATAATGTCTCCCATGTGATGACCAAGCTGACTAATATGCTGTAAGTTTGCATAGGCTTGCTGATAATTTTCTCGATCTAAAAATTTTAGACCATTATCAGCAAAGGCTCTAATAGCGGTAAGCGGTTGATTAAGTTCATGATTAATCCCAGCACTAAGCTGTCCTAACACAGCAAGTTTAGCTGTCTGAATAAGCTCTCGTTGCGTGCCTTTGTGCTCTTCTATTTCTTGGCGTAACAAAGTATTGGCATTTTCTAACTCAAATGTTCTTTCACGAACACGCTCTTCCAATGCATTACGTGCCTGTGTAATTTCTTGCTCATAACGCTTACGCTCTGTCATATCGTGAAACGTTACTAAATAGCTGCGACGATTAGGCAATTGCATTTCAGACAAGGTCATCTCGACTGCAATAGGCTGACTCTGTGAGTAGCATAACGCCCCTTCCATAGTGATCACCTTAGCGCCAAGCCCATCGGTATCAAGAGAAACAACTTGTCCTTGTTGTGCCTCTTCTACGGCTTCATCAAGTGGTTTGAAAAGCACGCTTAACGGCTCTCCAACTAAAGGTGATAATGGCTGCCCCATCAAATTTTCAATCGCAGGGTTAAATGATTCTATTCGATGAGCGGCATCCAAGGTCACCAAACCTGCTTGCGTATTTTGGATTACTTCTCGAATGTACGCTTGATTATGACGCGTCATCTCATTCGCATCGAAACGTTCGCGCAACATGCGAGTACGTAACATAGCCAAACCAAACAGCAAGACGGTAATGGTGACGCCACCCGCAAAAATTGCTCGCCATAAGGCGATCTCTTCATTAATGGTTTTTAGTGGGGCTAAAATAGAAACTTGAAAGTTGAGTAACTGAATCGGTCGCGTTACTTGTAAGTAAGTATGGCGATATAGCAACGTTTTATGATTGGGCCTAATGACATTATCTAATATATCAACAATGCGCGTTTTTTCATCCAATGGCTTACTATAAACAATGGCCAGCTTTTGTATTTCTTTGCCGTTATAACGCTGACTTTGTGCAATACGTTGTAGTTCTTGATGAGAAAGCTCACCTAATAAGTGATATAGCCAATCAGAACGCGAGCTACTAAATACGATGCCATCTGGATCGATTAGCAAAAATTCATAACTTTGATTATTAAAACGTTTTTCGAACTGCGTTAAATCAACTTTAACAACGGCTACGCCAATAATTTTTTTGCCATCGTAAACAGGATATGAAAAATAGTAGCCTCGACGTTTAGACGTCGTCCCTAGAGCATAATAACGACCCGCTTTGCCCTGCATCGCATCCTGAAAATAAGGTCTAAAAGAAAAGTTATTACCCACGAAACTGGTGTTCTTTTGGTAATTTGACGCCGCTATGGTTAAACCATCGGCATTAATAATGTAGCTGTCTGATGCTTCTGTAATTCGGTTGATTTGTTCTAATTCACGATCTAACTGTTTTATATCTTCTGGAGTGCCATTACGTAAGGCTTTCTTCACCCGATCATTAGACGCTAATAAAGTTGGCATGTTTTGATACTTAGCAATGGCACCTTCAAGCACATTCGCTAACTGATCTAATTGTTCGTGTGTGCTCATACGCAAATTTTTAACTTGCTGGGCACGAAGCGCATCTCCTCCTTTCCAAATTGCTAACAGAGCAAGCAAAAAAATAAAAAAGAAAAACAAAATCAATCTTTTACGAATGATATTTAAAATTGGCAAAAGAATATTAATATTGATTTTTCCGTTCAAATGAAAATCCAAAAAGCGTGAGTGTATAGTTGTGTTTTTCTTAATACAGGCAAGTGACAGTTGCAGCACCTAAATATCTAATCATACGCTAACTGTATAATCATTAGTTAAATGGAGCGACGCAAAAAGACCTAGTATATTTATCCACAGACAAGGCGTTCAGAATGCTATGTGGATATTAACGTGAATTATCTACAGGATTTGTACTGAATAAAACACATTAAAGCGGTTCAGTGGATAAAAGTCCGACTCAGAAAGGGCAATTAAGCTCTTTGATGGGCAAAAGAAAGCGGCATAGTACTGTCTTTTAACATCCATGATGTTGATCAATATACTGTTATTTAATCGCTATTCCACTCTCTCCATTCACTTTGTGAAACCATGCTTTCTTAAAGGCACAACATGGATCAAATGAATGTTATAGTATAACGTGATAATTCGATTCCTCGGTGAGAGGCATGTCGAATAACACCCCTGCTATCGCTTTTATAGATTTTCTTGGTAGTGGCAATATCATAATAAAACAGAGACTTTTGGCTTTATGAAAGACATCAAAAACGTTTTCCGCAACCTAGAAAAGCTGCTGAGAAACGCAAGCTGGTTTGACGATGGCTGGGAGATATACAACCGTGGCCCTTACCTACAACTTTACAAATCAAGCTGGCATAATCACAACCAAGGCGGCATTCATTTTGAAACCTACATTGAAGCACCTCAAATTAAGCAGAAGTCTTTTCCCATCTGCATGCACGCCGAAGAAGATTGTCCATCTCAGCCAGAGTTTATTGACAAGTTTCTAGCCCTTGAAAGCGGTCGTATAAAAAGTTGGAAAGGCTACCAAACCATTGGTAAGGGTTACCATATTTGTGAACGTACGCTTCCCCTTAACTTCAAGAATTTGGAACAACGCATCTTTGAAGAACTTAACCGACTGCGCCAGCTTGAAAATGGTGTTGAGCAAGCACTAAACGACGTCAACGGAGCGCCTGAATGGTAAAGCGTCAGAAAAGTCCCTGTATTGATCTTTGTGATTTTTCTGGACCAAAAGGATGGTGCTTAGGGTGCGCCCGCACTCGCCCAGAATGCAGTCAATGGAAAAACATGAAACCCTACGATAAAAATATTCTTGAAAAGGCACTGACCAAACGAATGAACCAAATCAAGAACGGTTAATAAACATTGTCATTGTTATCAGCAGGGAGATACGCCCAACTCAGAAAGGGCAATTAAGCCCTTTGGTGGGCAAAAGAAATCACGGCGTCTATGTGCTTCTGCTCACACAGCAACATCAGCAATCGATCAACGCCCAAGGCAACACCAGCACACTCTGGTAAACCCGCATGAAGAGCACTGATCAGGCGTTCATCGAACTGACGATCTACCAAGCCAAGATCTTGCCTAGCGTGCTTATCTTCATCAAAACGTTGTTGCTGTTCTTGTGCATCGGTTAGCTCATGGTAGCCATTGGCTAACTCCATACCTTGCCAATACAATTCAAATCGCGCTGCGACAGACTGGCCTTTTTCATCTTGATAAATCTTTGCCAAGGCGGCTTGTGTCGTCGGGTAGTCGTGGATAAAACAAGGAGACTGTTGACCAATCGCGGGCTCAACCACAGTAGAGAAAATCAACTCTAGTAACGTGTCTCTGTCTTCTTCTTGGCGTCCGTATTCCGTGTGTTTATGAGCACATTCTTGCAACTGGCTAAGCGACGCGGTGAACGGGTCTAATTCGAGATGACGAAGAAAAGCATCTTGGTAACTCAAGCGCTCACATTGCAAATTATCAAGCGGTAAGACACTCGCCAACAGCTGCTCGACTTCGTCCATTAATTGCCAATGATCAAAGCCTACTCGATACCATTCCAACATAGTAAATTCGATACTGTGGCGACGGCCAATTTCTTCCGCTCGAAACACCTTACCTAATTGATAAATCGAGCCAGAGCCCGCGCACAGCAAGCGTTTCATCGCGTATTCTGGAGAGGTTTGCAGGTAATAAGTCAGCGCTTTACCAAGTGAATGAGTATGACTGGTCAAGACTTCGATATGAGGGTCTGTGATGCTGGCTAATGACAAACAAGGGGTATCCACCTCCATCACATTTCTGGCACTAAAAAAATCGCGGATGGTGGAAAATAACTGGGCGCGCTTTTGCAAGGTCACCATATCCGCACTGGGTTGCCACAAGGATGCATCGTACATAAAAAGGCTCTGTTAAATAAAACACATCATAACAAAATCACTTCTTCATAGCGGGGGAAATACTAAAAATAGTGCTTTTAGGCTTCTGCTATTTCGCGTACTTCGGATTCAGTCACGACCTTATCTCGCCCTCTTGCTTTAGCAAAATACATACACCGGTCGGCTCTTCTTATGAGGTCAGAAAAGGAGTCTTGCGCGTTCTGTACAGCAACGCCTGAACTTATCGTAATAGTAAAGTGCTCTGTGTCGGAGTAATGAAAAACATGCTCAGCAGTAGCACGCCTTACTTTCTCTGCAAACATTCGACTCTCTTCTTCAGAGGCATACAGCAAGGCTATAATTTCTTCTCCCCCATAACGAAACACGTCTTTGTGGGGCAGCAGCTCTTTTTGGATAATGCTGCTGATTGCGGACAATACAATATCGCCATAATCATGGCCGTATTGGTCGTTTACTTTTTTGAATAAATCGATATCAAAAAATATGACAGAGAGCGGTTTTGTGTGTTTTTCTTTTAGCATCCGAGGGCCCATTTCATCCAAATAACTGCGTCGATAAAGACGCGTCAATCGATCGAAAATAGCCACATTTCTTAGGTCTGTCATATACCGTCGGGATAGACGTAGACTGACAAAAACACTTAATGAAAACAAACCGATAATGACGAGCAAGCCAATATATATTTGACTCAAAATCTCACGATTCAAATCACTCACATACAGCCCAGTACCCACAATCCATCCCCATGGTTTGAACAACGCAACATAACTGAGTTTTTGGGCTAACACCTCGTCATCAGGATTTGACCAATAATAAGACACAAAACCTGTACCGCTCTGCTGGGTAGTGGATATAAATGACCGCACAAAGAACTTACCGTCTTTGTCTTTAGCGTTGATTAAGGACTTACCCACGCTACTCTTATTGTAGGGGTGCATGACCATTATCCCTTCGGTATTAAGCACCCAAAAATAACCATGACCTGAATACTTAAGCTTCTCTACATACGCTAAAAACTGATGCTGGGCTTCTTCTTTGGTGAGCGTACCGTCGAGGGAGTCTTGATACATTTCTTGCATTAGACTCATGACGGTATCCACTTGGGAGTGAATTAGAATTTTTCGTTCTTTGAGTATTGAACTATAAAGATGCCAAACAATAACCAGCAGCAAGATAAGCATGCTGATAAAACTAACAAGAGAAAGCGTTAGCATGTGCTTTTTAAATTTAGAATAACGCATCAAAAACATACCAGTTCAGCAAACTCTGAGGTCCAAAAACACCTGGTTCATAGTTTGCCCTACTCAATAGGAAAAACTGATTTCGATGGGTAATCCTAGCCCATAAAAAACAGTTTTTAAATAATGGAAGCGTCATTAAAAACACTTCATTCCTATTTTAACATAGCCCTTCTGATGCGCGGGGAGATAACTTCTACTTTTTTGTTATTTAATGGTATTTCTTATCCAAAATGACGTAATAAAAGGTAAAAATCTCGTAACGGTATTACATTTTCATCAAACTTCGAATATGGCTGAACGCACATCGCCCTAATGCATCCAAGTGATAGCCCCCTTCTAACACTGACACAATGCGCCCTTGGCAGTGCCTATCCGCGACATCAATAAGTTGTTCTGTTATCCACTGAAAATCACCGTCTTCTAAACGAAGCTGCCCCATAGGGTCAGACTTATGCGCGTCAAATCCAGCCGAAATCATAATTATCTCAGGTTGAAACAATTCTAATCGAGGTAAAAGCGTATCGCTTATGACAGAACGAAAAACATCACTGCCCGTACCAGCATCAAGCGGCATATGAAGAATGTTGTCATGAGAGGCTCCAGGATCGGCATAAGGATAAAAGGGATGCTGATAACTAGACGCGTAAAGCACGGAGGTATCTGATTTAAAAATGTCTTCTGTTCCATTACCGTGATGTACATCAAAATCGACAATAGCGACACGCTTCAAGCCATAATGTTGTACCGCATGCTTAGCGCCCACGGCAATATTATTGAAAAAGCAAAAGCCCATTGCTCGATCACTTTCAGCATGGTGACCCGGCGGCCTGACGGCACAAAAGGCGTTATCCATTTTACCATTCATCACCAAATCAACCCCTTGAATTACGGCACCAGAGGCATGAGTTGCCGCTTCTAAGGTGTGGGGCATTAGTAACGTTTCTGGTTCAATTTCGACATGTCCTTGTGCTGGATTTTTAGCGAAGATTGACCTTACATAATCTGCATCATGAGCAGCGGATAACTGCTCTAGAGTCGCTGGAACAGCCTCTATATGACGAAGATAATCGAGCAATTGACCAGCAATCAAACGATCATGAATCACACCTAAACGCTTTGGTGATTCTGGATGATCCTCGCCCATATTGTGTTTGTCACAATGATAGTGAGTAATGTACGCTGTTGTCATCTTGATTCCGTCCGTTATTATTTTTAGCTTAACGTATTAACTTATAGCCTAAACATATTGACTTTACGCTGAGCTAAATCAAAACATACTCAATGTAAAATACGCTATCCTACTATGGTCTACTGGTGTGATCTACTTGCCCAAATTGGGCGTGTCTTTTAAAGGAGATTCTCTGTGTCTCAACATGCTTTGCAACCCCTTTTAGCCCCTTCTTCTGTGGTCGTCCTTACCGGTCAAGACCCAGATGACTCCATTCTTATGGCGCTATTGCATTCATTAAGCAAGCTCAAAGATCACCTCACTTTAGTCGGCGTCACCCCAAAATGGAAAGACAGCACCACTTCGATCACGCAATTATCTACACTCAGTGAACTCGATAAAAGCTACGATTTAGCGATTCTTGCAGGCAAAACAACTCAGCCCATGGGTGAAATAATCGCAGCCTGTGGACAAGCGGGTATTCATTCTTTGCTGATGTTGTCTTGGAGCGGCGAGGCGTCAAACGATATTCAGCAACACTTAAGACAACATAATGTTCGCCTTATTGGTCCCAACAGTTTTGGTATTTGTCGACCCAAACAAAGGTTTTCAGCTTGGCTTGGGCTCACTCACCCACTCCCAGGTAGACTGGCATTAATGTCTCAATCTGGCACAGTCGCCAGCGCACTCGTCGATTGGGCAAGCTGGCAAGGTATCGGCTTTTCACAAGTCATTGCTATGGGATCGCCAGTGGATGTGATGCCATCGCAAATACTCGACTTTCTATCCAATGATTTTGAAAGCCAAGCCATCTTGATGTATTTACAAAGCGTTGGGCAACCTACCCGATTCCTTAGCAGCTTGCGCGCTGCCAGTCGCAGTAAACCTGTCGCAGTAGTCACTGAACACAACCTTGGTGCTGATCCTCGAGTCCTTGATGCGGCGTTAAGCCGAACCGGTGCTGTGCGTGGTCGTCGCTTAAACGATTTAATCGGTGCCGCTTCTGTAATGACCAATGCCCGACGCATTAAAGAAGGCGCCTTGATGATCATTGGCAATGGCGCTGGGCCAGGAGAATTAGCCGCACAACGTGCCGCAGAGCTTAATCTGTCGCTGCTGGAGCCTGAAGAAACCTTACGCAAACAACTGGAAGAAATTGTCGATCACCGTGGACACATTGGTCCTGTCAGTACCGTGTGGGCCAGTTGTGCCAGCGATGTGTTCGTGGACCTTGCACAAACGGCACTAAGCAATAAGTCCTGTGGCGCAGTGTTACTCATGTTAAGCCCTACGGCGTTAATTGACCTATCGTCGTTTTATGAACAAGTTATTGAGCTACACCGAAAACAGAAAAAGCTCATCATGGTGTGCTTGCTTGGCGGTGGTGATATTGTCACGATGCGAACGCGTATTAATGAAGCAGGCATCCCCACTTTTCGCACCCCAGAAACCGCCATTGAAGGGTTTCAATTCTTAGAACAATTCCAAAGAAATCAGCGACTTGCAAAACAGTCGCCTGACAGTAACGCCGCCAGCGAACAAGTGAATGTAGAACAGGCAAGAATGCAGCTTCAAGCCTTTTTACGACAAGACAAGAAGCAACTTAATGCTGTCGATTTCGCTCCTATTCTGGCTTTATTTCATCTAAGCCTAGCGAACTTCCATCGATCTCAAAGCGTCATTAACGCCGCATTGCATGTGCGTATCTTTCGCGATCCTGTCTTTGGTACTGCGATTGGTTTGGCATTAGGCGGCTCAGATCAGGGCTCTGCGCAAAAAAGTGAAGTTGTCGGCTTACCACCGCTGAATACGTTACTGGCACGGGATCTTATTTCTCAATTATTACCACTTGGGAATTACCCACAAATAGAAGCCTTACTATTGAATATCTCAAGCTTGGCCTGTGAGTTACCCGAATGCCAAACGCTGCAACTAAGTAAACTCTACATCGACAAATACGACTGTTTGACCGGTGAAGTATCTGCAACTCTTGCTCCTTGCCCAAATGTACGACGCTACGAACATTTAGCGATCCAACCTTATCCTCGTCAATGGGTAAGCACTCTAACGCTTCGAGATGGCAGTAGCATTACCGTTCGTCCAGTGCGTCCTGAAGACTCTTCAATGATTGCGGACTTTGTCCGTGGCATGTCAAAAGAAACGCGTTATTTACGCTTTATTTCAAACATTGAAGAACTGACCCCTCGCATGCTCTCGACCATGTCACATATCGATTACGATCGCGAAATGGCGTTCATGGCGGTACAAGAGATTGATGGCAAAGAACACTTAATAGGCACATCTCGGTACATTGATAATTTTGATGATCAAAGCTGCGAATTTGCCGTCGTATTAGACGATACTTTTCAAGGACAAGGGTTAGCTTCTTATCTAATGAAACAGCTTTTTTTAGCCGCTGCTGATAAAGGCATTCGTGTTATGAAAGGTATTGTACTGGCCGAAAATAAACGCATGATTACTTTCTGCAAACATCTAGGCTTCACTATCACAAGAGACCCAGATGACATTGGCCAAGTCATCGCAACACTCAAATTAACAGATGGTTTTGTCACCGCACTGCATTCAAAAAAATAACAAGAAACACAATACATAAAAAAGCTCGACACGCCTAAATTCAGGCAAAATCGAGCTTTTTAGTTTGTTTGAACTAATGCCTTTTTAGGGCCCGGTACGGACACTATAAATCTGACATTAGCGAGTACAACGGTAGCGACCATTATCATTTGCAGAGTGCACTATTCCTTTTGAGCCAAAACCAATTTTACCTTTACAAGACGCGTATTCATAGGAGCCACCTCTTTCTAACGTTACTCCTTTTTCACCATACGCTTTGATGTTAGCAGACTGTGTGTAATAGGTATTTTTAGGGCCATCACCACATTCTTTTTTGCTGTACTTCAGATCTCCACACCAAACCACAAAGATTTGATAACCACACCGATTTTTAAAGATAAGATTGTGCGAACTTTTTGAATTGGTAGAAGCATCCAAGCAGCTCGCCGCACTTTGCCCTGGATTACTAGCCAGTGCATTAAGACTGGTTAATAATGCGCAGAAAGCCACACTCATTGCTACTAAATATCGTCTCATAGTGATCTCCAAGAAAATGCCCTCTTTAGAAAAATCAGATGCAGAGGGTAAACATCTGTATACTTATTAATCATAAGCATATTTTATGACATTTCCTTACGATTTCAATACAAATGAGCATAATAATTAACAATGCCCTTTAAAGGCCTTTTCTTAATAGCCTGCAGCCCACAAAAACTGTTCGCTTAGATAATGTGACGGCTTGAAAAAAACACTCATGGATGGCATGTATCAGAATACATCCAGCTATTTGATGGCGTGGTTAGCAGTAGTGAGGGATTTTTAAGTTCAATATTTCAGGAAAGAACAGTCTCCTAGGTGTGAACCTATTTCGGGTCTGGACAATAACGAAAAAAAGGCGAGATAAAATTATCTCGCCTTTTTTATTTGTAACATCATCAATAAGAAATTTAAAATCTGCTTAAGTCAGCAATCTTAGAAATCGTATTCGCCACTTAAAGCCACTTCGTTTTTAGCATAGCCAGCTGCACCATCGTAAGTGCCATCAGCATTATTATGGCGATATTCAACCCAAGTTAAGGCGTTAGGTGTAATGTTGTATTCAAGACCAAGTTTGTAAGATTTTACACTATTTTGAGAAGAGGATCCGTCAGCATTCGTTTTCTGCAAACCATAGCCTGTGTATAGACGGTATTGATTAATATTGTAAGCGCCTACTAAATCATAGGAATTCATTGATGTATTACTGTTTACTGCTGCTCCATTATCGGTTTTAGACCCTAGGTAAACAAAAGCAAGGTAAAGATCATTCAGGGTATAGTCAGCACCTAAACCATAAGTATCAATTTTACCGTCCGTACTACCAGTAGTAAGGGTAGTTCCAGATTGAGCTGATGCTCCTAGACCACCAAAATTTTGACGAGCATAAGCAGCTCGTAAATTCAAACCAATACCAGTGTGATATACACCTGCTAGAGAGTAAGCATTATCCTGCTCATTATCAGTAGTTGTGGTTGTACCTGCAGTTGTAGTAGACATTGCTCCAATATCTTTCCCGTCATTATTGCGGAATTGATAGCCGGCTTGAACATCTAAGTTACCAAATGTATTAGAGTAAATGGCTTGGCTAGCTTGACGACTTTCTCCGTAAATACCGGTCTGAGCTTCCATCCCCCATTGGTCAAAAATATCGATGGCTTGCGTAAGGCTGGTATAAAGAGGTGTATTTTGTTGACCAAAAGACACTTTACCGTCTTTACCAAAATCGGCGCCTAGATAAGCTTTACGAGCTTTAAACGTACTGCCATCACTATTTTGGCCTGATACATCCCATTCTCCTTTAGCAAACACGCTGACGTTATCGTTAACACGGGTTTCACCTTTAATACCAAGGCGAGCACTGGTCGTTAAATCACCCTTGGCATCAACTTGTGATTTATTTGAGTTCTTTGTAGAGCCAGCGTGTGTCATATCCGCTTCCACCTTGCCATATACGTCAAGAGAAGAACCGTTTGCATTGTAAACATTGGCTGCGTGTGCTGACGCCATCATGATAGTCGCTGCTGGAATAGCGAGTGCTAGGATTGTTTTTCTCATTTGAGCTGTCCTCGTGTTTGGGTTTGACCATTTGCTTTTAGAATTGCCTTTACTATAAACAGAGAAGTTCACTTTTTATGCACTAAAATAGAGGAAGATCACAGCAAATATATAGCATTAAAAAAATGTGATTTATTTAGTCGTAGAAAGGAAATATATGACTCGAAAACATCAAAAAAGCACGCGAAAAGCTCGTAAAAAACCAAAATGGTAATTTTAACAAAACTTATTTATAATTTTATTCATTAAAAACAAGGATTTATAAATCTTTTTTTTTGAGAATTTTCACGTTTAGAAAATAATTCATTGCAATTTTTACTAATTTTAATAGCTATAAACAATCATAAAATTAAAGATAATAGAAACTTACAAAATTCAAAAAATGACAAATATACATAATTTTAAAAATCACTCCTTTTAATTTGCTCACTAAAATCAAAAAAGCCCTCAGTGCGCAAACACCGAGGGCTTTATAAGGATAGTTTTACGTCTTACGTGTTACTTTCCAGTAGCACGCGATACGTATTCACCGGTTCGAGTATCGACGCGCAATACTTCACCAATGTTGATAAATAGTGGCACACGTACCATGGCGCCAGTCGTCAAAAATGCAGGCTTAGAACCGCCGTTTGCGGTATCTCCTTTAACACCTGGATCTGTATCTTTTACTTCCAGCTCAATGAAGTTTGGCGGCGTAACCGCAAGCGGTGCACCATTGTACAAAGTTACTATGTACTTCTCTTGCTCTTTAAGCCATTTACTCGTATCGCCGACTGCATTTTCATCCGCTGCGTATTGCTCGAATGAACCGTCGGTTACCATAAAGTGCCAAAACTCACCGTCGGTGTATAAATACTCCATATCGGTTTCCATTACGTCTGCCGATTCTAACGTCTCGCCAGATTTGAAGGTACGTTCCCAAACACGCCCTGAACGCAGGTTACGTAGCTTCAAGCGGTTAAACGCTTGGCCTTTACCCGGTTTAACATGTTCATTATCCAATATAGTACATGGATCACCGTCAACCATTAACTTGGTACCATTGCGCATTTCGCTGGTAGAAATATTAGCCATACATCCTCACCGTGTCTTTTTTAGAGAAAAGGCTCTAACTGACGTATCATGTCAGCCTGACGATCTCAGCAAACATCTTTTTATAATAGTAAAAGAACGTTTGCAAAGATCTCAAAGAGCCCAAGGCCTATTCGGCCAGAAATAATTTGGCGCCAATGATAACCCAAATCCATTCGACTTTGCAGATATTTGACGTGATAGAGATTCAAACAGAAAGTACTTTAACTTGGTCGCAACACCTTTCTAAGGCGTTAACGAGCTTACCCGAACTAATACAACATCTCGCTCTACCTACTAACATGGTTAAAGATGGTAACGAGGCGCAAAATACCTTTAAATTATTGGTCCCACGTCCCTACTTGTCGCGCATCGAACCGGGTAATCCACTCGATCCACTCCTATTGCAAATACTGCCTAGTGCGGCTGAAATGCGGCTTGTTCCTGGCTATACAACAGATCCATTAGAAGAAGCAGATCACAGCCCTCAAAAAGCCATCGTTCATAAATACAAGCGTCGCTTATTGGTTATTACCACAGGCACTTGTGCTGTTAACTGCCGCTATTGTTTTAGACGTCACTTTCCTTATGGCGAGAACCAACTCGCGCAAGCAGAATGGCAATCTGTTATTGACTACCTGAAAGCACATCCAGAAGTTAACGAGGTTATTCTCAGTGGTGGCGATCCTCTCATGATGAAGGATGCTCTACTGGCTGACAAAATCCATAAACTTGAAGCACTGCCACAGATTAAACGTTTACGAATTCATTCACGTTTGCCAGTCGTCATTCCGCAGAGAGTGTGTGACGAGATGTTGGCTTGGATAAAAAATAGCCGTTTAGACATTATTATGGTGTGGCATATTAACCACGCTAACGAAGTGGATGAAGATGTCATACACGCAGCTCAACAATTAAAGCACGCAGGCGTTACTTTATTAAATCAGGGCGTACTCTTAAAAGGCATTAATGACAGCGTCAAAGCGCAAGTGGATCTTAGCGAAGCAGTATTTAAAGCAGGTTTGTTGCCTTATTATATGTTCACGTTAGACCCGGTCGAAGGCGCTGCGCATTTCGATATTAGTGTTGAACAAGCACAACGACTAATGGGGAAAGTTGCTGCCGAACTACCTGGCTACTTGGTACCAAGGCTGGCCAAAGAAATACCCGGAAAACAAGCGAAAACCGTGTTTGCTCCCATTGTCGATTAGCGCTTATTTATAAAGCAGATTAGTGATTATTTCTACAGTAGAACAATGCCATAAACTTACCGAGATAAAGCAATACGCGCTGTTTTTACTTGTTGTCGACGAATACTAACCTGTGGGGCGAATTGGTATAGATCACCATTTCGTCCTACTAATTGGCGCGGAACATGGCTTAACTTTGCCACTTGGGCATTGGCGGCCAAATGTTCAGGCTCACCATGACAAGGCACGGCTAGCTCAGGTTGAACCCACGTATACAATTGGCTCAACTCATCTCGACAAGGGTGTCCACTAACGTGGATCGTCAAGCCTGTATCCTGTTGCTGTAACGTTCGAATCTTTCGACCTTTAAATTGCTCAACCAAACGCATAATCGCGGTTTCATTCCCGGGGATCATCATCGCGCTGAAAATCACCAAATCATTGGCATCAAGGCTCAGATCAAAACAATTGTCCGCTGCTAATCTATTGAGTGTCGCTCTAGGCTCTCCTTGACTCCCCGTCACCACCGCCAAAACCTCTTCTCTTGGCAAATAGCCTAAATGAGCAGATTCAATCAAGGACAGATCGTCAGGCCAATAACCCGTCGCTTTCGCGGCACCCACCATATTCGTAAGCGAGCGACCAATGAGCGCTAAATAACGACCAGTTGCTTTAGCCACTCGCCCTAATGCCACCAGCCTTGCTACATTACTGCTAAAGCAGCCCACCACGACACAGCCTTTTTCTGGTGCTATAGCGGCTAACAAGCCTTCATAACAGTCACTTTCTGACGCTGAGTGCCCGTCTCGTAATGCATTGGTAGAATCACACACCATGGCGAGAATATTTTCTTTCGCGAGCGCTTGAAAACGAGCGGGCGAAAAGCCTTCACCGATAATGGGTCGTTTATCAATTTTCCAATCACCGGTGTGAAAAATACGCCCCGCTGGGGTATCGATTGTCATTGCAAAGGGTTCTGGCACCGAATGTGTTAACGCCAACCAAGAAACATTGAAAACACCAATTTTTTGCGTTTCATTTTCTTTCACCACAATCACCGGAACTTCATCAACCAATCCGACTTGCCCTAACTTACGGCGTAATACTTCTGCGGTAAAAGCCGTGGTATAAACTGGGCATTTAAAACGTCGCCATAAAAAAGGCAAAGCACCTACGTGGTCTTCATGGGCGTGAGTAATCACGATCCCCGCAAGGCGCTCTTTTTGTTCAGCAATAAAAGAAGGATCAGCGGATACTACTTCGGCAGTATGAATGTCGTCCGGCTTTAATGGCTCATTAAAAGAAACACCACAATCCACCATTAACCATTGGCCGTCATGACCATATAGGTTCATATTCATGCCAATTTCGCCCGTTCCACCTAGAGGCAAAAACCACAAATCCTGCTGTGAAGGTATCAATGAAGAGATAAAGCGCTCCTGTTAACGATAAGATGTTAGAAATTTTGTCTATCTTACGTGATTTCTTATAAGATCCCACTCTAATAGAGGTCTACGCTATCGATTAAGTTCATCAATGGAGCTGACCTAACTGGCACCGCTTCAACACACTTAGCACCTAGACAAAGAGGGCTACATGCAAAGCACTTTTCAGCCAAGTACCAAAACACAACGAAACAAAATATGCAGAGGTGCTGTTAGCTTCTTGGCTCTGCTCATTTTATTGATTCTATTGTTTTCTGCTGCAAAATATTTTGGTACCCGCTATGCCACTCAAGTGGTCGACAAAAAAATACACGAATCTGGCCTTGCTCCTCTTATTCATTATAAAAGCATAAGCTTTAATCCGCTGACACTCACGCCGGTTATGCACTCCGTTTCGATAGGCAATAAACGTTATCCTTGGCTAAGACTTACGCATATTAGATTCAATTACTTTCCTGTTATTTACCCCAGGCTCAACCTAGCTTTCCAATTTGATGATAACAAGGCCCCATTTATTGCTCGTGACACTCAGCGACTAATGACACTCATGGGAATACAACAACTCACTGGACAAGGACATTTCCTATCAGCGCCTAAAAAGGGAAATATTGACTCCACATTAACGCTTCAGGTTGATCAAGTTGGACATCTTTTTTTCAACAGTAATATAGATATATTGAACCAAGATTTTTCTTTGCAGGAGTTTCGCTCAGATTTACTGGCTTCAATGGCGTTAAGACAACTTGATGCTATGCCTATTTTGTATGGCGACAGTATTGCCTTCCATAAAATAGCTTTCCGCTTTCGAGATGAAGGTCTTATCAAGCGGCAGTGGCCTGAGTTTTCTGCGAAATCTAGTCATGAAGCATTATCTTACTTCAAAACCTTATCCACCTATCTTGGTTTAGCGCCTTATCATTCAATCCAAAACCACCACATCAGCACTCAAGTGATAACATTCCTCACTAAAGCCAATACGCTTTCTTTTTCCATGGCACCTAAGCAACCGATCAAACTTAAAATGTTAATGCAATTTATTCAAAATGAATCACTCTATGAAAAATCCGATATGAGCCTTTCAGCTCGATAATGCCAATAAATAGCTCAAAACATGACCTACATTGGGATAAACTCTGTATTTTCTTGTCCGCTTGTTTAAACTACTTTATCGTAAAAGAACTTTTAACCAATCGAGTGATAAATGACCAACATAACCATATTAGTAGATGTTCAAAATATTTATTACACAACTCGCCAAGCTTACGGCCGTCGATTCGATTACAACGTTTTTTGGAAGCAAATAACTCAAGACAGGAACGTCGTAAAAGCCATTGCGTATGCCGTAGACAGAGGCGATGAAAAACAACGACAATTTCAGAATATTCTCAGAGCGATTGGCTTTGAAGTGAAATTAAAACCTTATATCCAGCGTGCAGATGGTTCAAGTAAAGGAGATTGGGATGTCGGTATTACATTAGACGCTATGGAATACGGACCAGACAGTGACGTTTTAGTATTAGCTTCTGGCGATGGAGACTTTGATTTGTTGGCACAAAAGCTTAACCATAAATACAATACGCAAATCGAGGTTTATGGGGTTCCTATGTTAACTGCCAACTCGCTAGTGAACGCGGCAACAAAGTTTTACCCGATCAAGGACGATCTATTACTCAACTAGATAGGAGATAAAGGCGAGTTTACACTGTCGTAACAACGCGCTTTTAATAGTATCTATCATGGAAAAGAACTTTCTCTTATGCATCTAACTAAAACACAAGTCCAGTTACGTCTCTCTCTTCAAAAAGGCTTAAGCATTCTCGTCGGTATATTAATGGCATTTTTTGGTCCTATTAATATTATGTATTTTAATAATCCGATTCTTGGTTTTATGGATGTCATTGTTTCCATTTTTAGCTTTTATTGTTTTTGGGCCACGATAAACAACAAAGACAAAGTTCACCTGCACTACATTCTTGCGCTTGTCGTAACCGTCTCAATTTACATTACCGCTTATACTGCAGACTTCAGAGCATTCTCTATATTATGGGCACTATCGCTGCCTATGGTTTACTACATAATGTTTGGCACTCGCCAAGGGGCGTTTTTCTCCTTCCTTATTCTTATTACAAGTATTTTTATTATAAATACGCATACAGCAACCGATCAATTTATGGCCTATCGGACCATACTCAACTACGTTTTAGCACATTGCTTCATCTGCTTCTTATGTCATTTGTATGAGCAACAACAGTCAAGAAACTATGAGCAACTCAAAAAAGTCGCACTGAGCGATGCTTTAACTGGCGTACAGAATCGCCATGCCTTAGAAGCGCACTTTTGTGCTCTAGATAAAAGTTCTGATAGAGCCCATATATTATTGATTGATATTGATTTTTTTAAGAAAGTAAACGACCAATTTGGCCATGGGATAGGAGATCATGTGTTAGTAGAAATGGCCGAATGTTTACAGACGTATGTTGACGTCAATAATATCTTTCGATTAGGAGGTGAAGAATTTGTTCTTCTGTTTAAAAACCATACCGACGTAGAAATCAAACCCAAAGCAGAAAACATTCGACGCTCTATTGAACAATACATTTTCCACAGCCATGACTTACGTATCAACATCACCATTAGCATCGGGGTTTCACGCTTTTTACCAGGACAGTCACTCGGTGATTTTCTACGTACGGCGGATAAAAAACTCTATGATGCTAAAAGCGAAGGACGCAACTGCGTCTGTATTTAGCATCATAGATATTGGCACAATGTTAAATTAAGAAAGTACCTCAAGATAAAGCGCCTCAACTTTCTCTCTAGCCCATGGCGTCTTACGCAAAAATTTCAAACTCGACTTCACAGAAGGATCACTCTTAAAACAATTAATATTGATCCGTATTGACAGTTCATCCCAACCAAAATGCTCAACTAGATCCGTGACTATTTTCTCTAATTTTATGCCATGTAATGGATTATTCACTTGTGCTGTCATTGCCAATTCACTCTAAAAAAATCGTTACACTATTATACCTTAACTAATGGTGTATCTTACGTAGATACCCAAATGATTTTAAAGCGGTGAAATACAGAAAAAACCTATTAGAACATTTGACTAATAACCAAAATCCCAGAAAAATAGCATCAATTCATAAAAAATAGATCACAAGATAGGAGAACATAAATGGGCATTTTATCCGGACTGAAAGGTCTATTTTCTAGTGGCGAAAGCGCGCCAGTCGAAGCAGAAAAAGCGGTTGAGTACAAAGGGTTTGAAATCATACCCGCCCCAATGAAAGAAGGTGGTCAGTACCGCGTTGCTGCAACCATCACCAAAGGAGAAGGCGACGAGCAAAAAGTTCATAGATTTATTCGCTCAGACCTTATCCCTAATCGCGACGAATGTATGGAAATTACTCTGCGTAAAAGCAAATTGACGATCGACCAACTAGGCGACAATCTATTTGGCTAAAAAGACGACATAAACAATATAACAACCAAAAGAAGAACAATATGAACGCACCAATAGGACAACACTGGAAACAAACAAACGAACGTGAAGACCTATTGGGAGCGGATTATCGCTCTCGGACCTTTTCTTTCTCCGGCCCAAAAGGCTCAGTCGACACCACCCTAATTGACCATCTTGGTGAACAAAAAGCCAAACAGGGCATTTTGTATATTCACGGTTACACCGACTATTTTTTTCAAACTGGCTTAGCCGATCACTTTATTGCTCAAGGTTATCGCTTCTACGCGGTGGATTTACAAGGCTATGGGCGCTCTATTCGTCCGAATTTACTGCCTAACTGGTGTGACTCAATAGACCAATACGGACAGGACCTCGACATTGCCTTAGCAACCATGAAAGAAGATGGTGTAGACCATGTGATCATGCTCGCGCACTCCACTGGTGGACTGGTAGCGGCGACTTATCTCGCTAAACATCCTTTATTATCTGAACGAGAAAACCATTACAACACGCCCTTTCCTGCAATAACTGGCCTTATTTTAAACAGCCCTTTTTTAGCTTTACCATTTTCACCAAAGGCACTGAAGCGTCTTAATTGCCCTATTTACACGCTTGTTTCATTACTGCCTTTTGTGTCATTTCAAGCAAAAGAAGCGACGCTCTACTCTCAATCATTACATACGACATTTAATGGCGAATGGGACTATCGTTTAGATTGGAAACCGGCGGCTGGCTTCCCATTATCATTTCACTGGCTCAAACAAATTACTTTGGCGCAACGTCGCCTGACTAATAAACACATAGAGACTCCCACTCTCTTATGCCATTCTGAGATCAGTACAATCAATACAAAAAACGTCGCAGACATGCAAATGGGTGACGGTGTTCTTAATATAAACAGCATGCAAGACGCCGCTACTAAAACCTTTACCAACCTCGATATCGCGATTATTCCCAAAGGTTTTCACGACTTATACCTATCACACTTACCAGCCAGAGCAGCCTACTTAGCCAATATCGACTCTTGGCTGATAGAACAAACACATAAAAATGAGATTGAAAAGAAACCAGATGAATAAGCCGTCAATTACTCTGCTTACTCATCACCAAATCAAGCAATCGCGTTGGTAAAATTCGTTTTAAAATACCCGCAATATAAGTCGGTGTTGTCACGTAATATCTAGGCTTAGGACGACGAGACTCTAATGCATGAATCAGTTTGGCGACTACCGCACTGGCTGGTAATGTCTGTGACGAAGTCGGCCCTTCTTTAGACAAACGCCCAATCGCTTCTTCATAGCCTTGTTGATGTCGACTTTGAGAAATATCTACATTATCTCTTAAGGCGGCCAAGGCATTAGCTTTAAAACGGCTTTCAATCGGACCTGGTTCAATTAAGCAAATATGAATCGGAGTATCCGCAAGCTCTAGACGTAAAGTATCGGTTAAACCTTCTAAGGCAAACTTGCTCGCGTTGTAAGCCCCTCGAAATGGCATAGCAACTAAGCCAAGGACAGAGCTATTATTTACGATACGACCATAACCTTGCGTTAACATTAGCTTTAGCACTTTGCAGGTCAACTCATGAGTACCAAAGAAATTAGTATTAAACTGAGTTTTTAATACCTCTACTGACAAATCTTCAACCGCACCAGGTTGCCCATAGGCGCCATTATTAAATAACGCATGTAAATGACCACCTGTAATGACTAACGCTTCTTGTAAGCCTTTTCCAATCGAGGCAGAATCAGCAAGATCCAGCTGCACGACATGACGCAGTCCTGCTAATTTTAACGTTTCCACATCCTCTTCACGTCGGCAACTAGCCACCACCAAAAAATCACGCTCTTGCAACATTTTAGCGGCTTCAAGACCAATACCACTTGAACAACCTGTGATTAAAATTGAGTACTGCATGCTAGATCCTCCTTTGAAAAACATAATAGATAGCAACCAGCACATGCACTCACTGTGAAAGCATTTGTGCCTAATCAACACTCTGTACCAGTTATGACCTAAATACTTGTTATTTTGATTCTTTTCACTTAGGTTACTGGAAAATTTTGTCTATCTAAAGTGATTGTAATGGAAGATATCGTGAAAAACGAAAGTTCTAGGGAAACCTTTGGCTCCCGCATTGGATTTATTTTGTCGGCGGCCGGTGCAGCCGTTGGTTTAGGAAATATTTGGGGCTTTCCAACACAAGCGGCCAGTAATGGTGGTGGAGCCTTCTTGCTGGTCTATTTGGTATTAATCTTCGTGGTTGCCTTTCCAATGTTAGTGGTCGAAATGGCCATTGGCCGTTATGGTCAAGCCAACCCTGTCGATAGTATGCGATCGCTAAACAAGAACCCGATTGCACAACATGTTGGAGCTTTGGTTGGTTGGCTCGGTCTGAGTGTTCCCAGTATTGTGTTGGCGTTTTATAGCATTGTCGGTGGTTGGATTATTTGTTTTCTACTTGCCGCCATTGCAGGTTTGGTTGGTTTCAGCGATCAAGCAAGTTGGCTAAAAGGCTTTAGTATTGAACGTAACTTATTTGGCACCCTCCTCTTCTATATGCTTACCATATTAATCGTCCAGGGTGGCGTAAAACGCGGTATAGAGAAATGGTCAACACGCCTCATGCCCGCTCTTTTTGCTCTTTTTATTATTTTGTTTATTTACATCATGATGCAACAAGGAGCGATAGAGGGCTTAAAGCACTACCTCATTCCTCACTTTGACAAAGTCTGGGATCGCAAATTGATTCTCGCGGCCATGGGACAAGGCTTTTTCTCGCTTACCATTGGCGGTTGCTCGATGCTGATTTATGGATCTTACTTAAGCAAGAAAGAAAATCTTCCAAAAATGGCACTAAGCGTTACCTTGCTAGATACCGCCGTTGCTTTCGTTGCCGGCTTGGTTGTACTCCCTGCCATGTTTGTTGCCATGCATAACGGTGTACAAATTTACGCCGACGACGGTTCACTACTTAGCTCTGATACCTTAGTCTTTACCGTGCTGCCATTAATGTTTAAGAGCCTTGGCTTACTTGGTCAGTTGTTCTCGGTGATCTTCTTCCTTCTACTGACCATCGCTGCGCTTACCTCTTCTATATCGATGTTAGAATGCCCCGTGGCTTTAATGTCAGAACGGTTCAACACCAAACGCACACCCACTAGCTGGGTACTTGGTATTATCATTGCCCTCTTTAGCGCTGTCATTGTTTATCACTTTGGCACTATGTTTGGATTAGTTGTTACACTAGCCACACAATATTTACAGCCCTTTGCAGCCCTAATGTTCTGTTTATTTGGGGGTTGGGTATGGAACCGAAATGCGAAATTCAAAGAGCTAGAAAGCGGCTTTGCTGAGTTTCGTAATACAAAGTTCGGGAAAATTTGGCCATGGTACGTGCGTTTCGTTTGCCCATTAACGGTCATTGCTATTATTTGGGCGTCATTTGATTAAGTATTGGCATTGAACTCTAAAACGAAAGCAAATAAGAAGTGAGCTTCGGCTCACTTTTTATTTTACTGTATTATCGAATGAGGGTTATTCAGACGTTTCTGCTTCGGATTTCTTACGTTTTTTCTGTTCGTACATAGCCAAATCTGCGGTAGCTACCATGTCATCTAATGACTTCTTCGTATCATAAGGAAAGGAGGCTACGCCAACGCTAAATTCAATTTTGTAGGGCTTATTAATACGAACATTCATGTCTGCAACCGCATCGTCAAAGCGACTCAACAGCGCACTAACTTTGTCGCTAGTTATATCTGATAACATGATGACAAACTCATCCCCACCTAGACGGCCGATAATGTCACTTTCTCGAAACGTTTCACGCATAACTTTTGCAAACTGAATAAGTGCAATATCACCTTCATAATGGCCGTAAAGATCATTAATTTCTTTAAATTTATCTAGGTCGAGCAAAATAAACACCATAGACATTTTGTCACGATGGCATACTTTCTTGGCATAGTCTGCCAACGACATAAAACCACGGCGGCAAGAAACCATCGTTAGGTCATCAAAGGTCGCCCACTGCATCGATTTAATCTCTTGCTCGATCATTGCACCAAAGTCCTCTAGCAGTTGCTTATCTTCAGCACTAAGCTCTCTGGGCTTTGAATCAATAATACACAAGGTTCCTAAGTTAATACCGGGGCGTAGCTTAAGAGGATAGCCCGCATAAAAACGAACTTTAGGGTCTCCAGTTACCAATGGATTATCAGCAAACCGCTCATCCTTCAGGGTATCAGGTACGATAAAGACCTCATCCTGATTGATTGCATGACCGCAAAAAGACAATGCTCGAGGAGTTTCTGTTACTTCTAAACCTTGGCAAGACTTAAACCACTGCCGATCTTCATCAATCAAACTTACCAAGGTAATGGGCACTTTAAACATCTGCTTAGCCATACGAGTAATGCGGTCAAACCTTTCTTCATAAGAAGTATCAAGGATTTTAAGCGCTCTTAAAGCATGCAATCGTTCTGCCTCATTTGGCGGTTGTTTTGGTTCTTTCATGTCGACTCCTTATCTTCATATCAGCTAACATCCGCTGTTATCTCAATGCTAATAATGCAAAACAATGTTGTTACCCATTGATAGCAAATATCTACCTATGGTTTTTCTATTCGCGCTTAGACAACGTTCTACTGCATCCCCCTGCTATTTTCACTATATGACCCTAACAGACAATAATCAGAGTAAAGCAATACCAGTGGTGTGCCTAACGACATTTGAGCGTCTATTCCAACCTTTACAAGGTACTCCGCATTAATTGAATAAGTTTCTCAATTCTTGCTCAAACCAGCTCAAGGCGGGACCCACCGTTTGCTGACTAGGACGCACCCATTCTACAGGTGCTTGCCATGGTTTATAGTCAAAATTAAAAGGCAGTTTCATTAGCTTACCACCCGCAATATCTTCTTCAACCATATGACAAGGCAAATAACTCCACGCTAAACCAAGCCTAGTAAGTTGTCGTAGAGTATCAAAATTATTGCAGTACATTTTTTGTACTGAAATTGGCAAAAAATGCGTGAGATGACGCCCATTTACACCTCGAATTAACAATTGCTTATGAGACATAATATCGCGTATATCAATCTGGGATAACGTCGCTAACGGATGATTAGGGTGAGCAACCGCGTAAAAAGGCAAATATCCTAAGTTACAAACATCAAACGCACTTTCTAGACCGATATTAGCAAACTGTAGACCGATGTCCGCCTTGCCTTGACTGAGGTGATCCATCATATCTGGACTGGCAATACTGTGTATTTCGACCTCTGAGGCAACAAAATGATGACTAAGGTCCACCAAAATACTTTTTAACTTGGGCAACATTAAAGCATCATCAATGGCAATAATGAGATGAGACTCTTCCGCTTTAGATAACGCGGTCGCCGCTTTATTAAGCTCCTGACTCTGTTTTAAAACCGCTTGGGCGTAGCCAAGAAGCTTTTCACCTGCTGGTGTTAATACCGGTGTTCTCGCGCTTCTGTCAAACAATAGGGTATCCAAATCTATCTCTAATGCGGCAATAGATTGGCTAATGGCAGACTGAGCTTTAGAGAGTTTTCTTGCGCAAGCCGAAAACGAACCAGTGGCGGCAACCTCTGAAAAAATTCTTAATTGCTCCAAGCTATACATATCAAAAACTCTGTTATAAAAAAACATTTTACCATCACTAAAACCGATAGTAATTAACTTTGATCTATCCTGATTTCAGGTCATTATTGCGTTTTTAGAACACTTGCACTTGGAGCTCTCTGGTTATGTCACTGATGTCGGTAAAAGAACGCGTTTTTCACAGCTTATTATTTGAAGGACTGGCATTGTTAGTTGTCGTGCCGACGTCGGCATTACTGATGGGAACGGAAATGGTGACCATGACAGGCCTAGGTATCGCCATGTCATTAACGGCCATGACATGGAATTTTTTGTATAACTTAGGATTCGATTCGATATTTGGCCATCAACGTATCAAAAGAACCTTACTGACGAGAGTATTTCATAGTTTAGGCTTTGAATTAGGTTTATTACTCGCCACCGTACCGCTCATTATGTGGATGCTAAATCTGTCTGCTTGGCCGGCACTCATCTTCGCAAGTGGTCTAGTTGTTTTCTTCTTAGCGTATGCCATCACATTTAATTATGGTTACGATCATATTCGCTTTCGACTCGTTGAGAGCAAAGCGGCTAATTAGAAAAAACGGAATTGAACGTAATTTGTATAAGGTAACGTTATAGACCTCACAGCAGGTTTGCCGTGAGGTCTATAAGCGATGTTAATCCACCTTAGTAGATTATATTTTGAATTGATCGATTGACGAGTCTAGCTCTGTTGAAAGTCTAAGCAGTTCGGATGACAGAGCTTTACTGCTTTCTGAGCTTTGCTGTGTTTGCTTAGCCATTTCATTGATATCAATGATGCTATTGTTAATTTCTGAAGCGACCTGTGTCTGTTGTTCGGCCGCTGTTGCTATTTGATTGTTCATATCCAATATATCGGAAATCGCTTCACTTATACTCTTAAGTGCTTCATTTGCAGTCAGTGCCTTCGCTGAGGTTGATACCGCACTATTAACATTAGCCTCCATAAGCTCAACCGATCTTTTCGCCTCGCTTTGGAGACGGGTAATCACAGTTTGTATTTCTTGTGTGCTGGCTTTGGTACGATTAGCAAGATTACGCACTTCGTCGGCCACCACGGCAAAACCTCTCCCGTGCTCACCAGCTCTCGCTGCTTCAATGGCGGCGTTTAATGCCAGCAAGTTAGTCTGCTCTGAAATGGCATCAATCACCGCAAGGATAGAGCCAATTTCCTGTGTTTCAGATTCTAGCTGTCGAGTGGCTGTCGTTACATTTTGGATTTCTGAAACCAATGAAGTGATGTCGTCGTTCATTTCATTGACCGCTTTTTCTCCATTGAGTGCATAGATATTCGCTTTATCAGCCGCATCAGAAGCCATAAGCGTATTGCGAGCAACCTCTTCAGCCGTTGCGGTCATTTCGTTCATGGCTGTGGATGTTGATACCAAGTGATCCATTTGAGATTGTGAGCTTCTATTAGTTTGCAACGCGGCTGCCGCTGTTTCATCGGAGGCAGCTTTAAGTTTTAAATTTGTAGCGGTAATCGAATGAACGATGTTTTGTAAGCTTACAATCATCTTTAGGGTTGCTGCGAAAATGCCTGTGTCATCAGGAGTAGGTGCTCTATTTAAAGTGAGATCACCTTCTGATACGTCACGAACTAAGCTTTCAATCTCGGTTGGCTCGCCACCGATAGGCTTGTACATTAATTTATTGATAATCAAGTAGACTACAAACAAGGAAATTAATATAAGAACAGTGGATACCAGAATGCTGCGCACTAGATTGTTATTAGAGGCAGAATTAAGAGCAGCATTAGAGGAGCTAGACCATACAATCCACTTTAACTCACGCGTTATCGTTTTTTGGACTAAGCTTTTCTGTCCATTAAGCAAGACACTGTATAGGCCAGCAGGTTTTGCTTCGTAACCACTTAGCGAAGGTATTGCTTTGTAAATATTTTCACCTACGTTGTGCTCTGTAGATGAGATGATGAATCCGTCAGCCCGCGTTATTATCACATTATTCGTGCTCGTTAGGCTGTTAGCAAATTTGGCAACACTCCCCACTGAAATATTAATATTCAAACTACCAATAAGGTCGCCATCTCGGATTACTGGTACAGCAACGGCCGTAAGTGTCTTACCGGATGCGCTTTGAAATGGCGTAGTAACGACTTTTTTCTCTCCTGAAAAGATACGTTCATACCATTCTCGCTTAAGTGCCTTTGCATTAAAGCCTACTTCAATACCATTTTTATCGTGCGAACTGCCATCTTTAAGGCCTAAATAGGCTTCTTCAGCACCCAGTTCGCTTATTAGAGAGGCAAGTATAGGGGCTAATTTGTCATCATTCACATCACCATTTGCACTGACAGGAACGCTAAGGGCGGCTATCGATAGTGCGTCAAAATATCGCTCCATATGTTGATCAAGCGCGTCTGAAATAAGTAACGATTCATTCTGTAATATACTGGTTCCATTGCCAGTCGACTCACTTTTAAAAGCCATATAATTGCTAGTTGTTACAATAGAAATAGCTATTATGAATAAGCCACCTATTGAGAGTATTAGTTTTAACTTTGCGCTCATTTTCTCTGCCTATAATTGAAATTTACTGAGGGGGAATCGAATTCAGGTCTATATTAATAGTTATAATTCTGTTTTTTAACGACAAGGAAAGCTAGTCACTTTTACATTAAATATCGAGAGGTCAAGGTCTAAAATAGTGCCGATTATGCGTTGTTTTTCTGCATTTATTAGGCTTACTTTTTGCTGCATATATAATCTTTTTTCGAAACAAAACCAATCCCCCTTACCAATATCATTATGGTTGATATTAAGCCTTACTCTGCCTTTGGTGTTGGGTGTGTCTACTGAGGCCGTATAGCGCTAATGATCAAGAAAGCGGAGACTAAAATCACATCGTTTTTTTTGCTTTCTAAAAGATAACTACTATTCAATATATTAGCATTCATAGTCGAAATAATTACATTTATTCTATCAATTTCTAACCTTGTAAGTGCAGACTGAGCCACCAAAATAATCAAGGTGGCAATTAGTTATTGCTTTTCCATTAACCAAAATATTGCATGAGTGACGGCATATTTTTAGATTGCTTATAAAACAATTTTCCCTTGGCGACAGATTATTGACAATAATGGTCGGGAATGGTGCGATTTTTAAACAAAAAAAGGCGAGCCTAAGCCCGCCTTTCTATTACTTATTCTGAACAGTTTATCCGTTAGCTTAATGCTCTGGAATGATGTTCTAGGTGCTCATCAATGAAGCTAGCGATGAAGAAGTAGCTATGGTCGTAACCTGGCTGGCGGCGCAAGGTAATCGGGTGTCCAGCACTTTCACATGCGGCTTCAATCGCCTCAGGTTTGAGCTGTTCCACTAAGAAGTTATCCGCTTCACCTTGATCGATAAACAGTGGCAAACGCTCTTCCGCTTTCTCGATTAGACAAGTAGCATCCCACTCTTCCCATGCTTTGCGATCTTCACCCAGATAACCGGTAAAGGCTTTCTCACCCCAAGGGCATTGTGTTGGGTTTACGATCGGCGCAAAAGCAGAAACAGACTGGTATTTGCCCGGATTTTTAAGTGCACAAACCAAAGCACCATGTCCGCCCATAGAATGACCAGAAATAGAACGCTGATCCGTCACTGGAAAGTGGGCTTCAACCAAATGCGGTAATTCTTGAACCACATAATCGTACATATGATACGTATTAGAATACGGTTCCACCGTGGCGTTCAGATAAAAACCTGCGCCAGAACCAAAGTCATAACTAGCATGCTCTTCAGGATAATCCGTACCGCGTGGGCTAGTATCTGGGCACACAATCGCCAAGCCAAGTTCTGACGCTTTACGAAGGGCACCGGCTTTCTGCATAAAGTTTTCATCGGTACAGGTTAAGCCAGACAACCAATACAACACTGGTACTTTTTGTGTTTCCGCTTGTGGTGGTAAATAAATGGCAAAAGTCATTTCACCACGAACCGACAAGCTTTCGTGGCGGTAACGTTTCAACCAGCCACCAAAAGTTTTTGTACTAGATAGCAATTCCATCTTTACATTCCTTTCAGGTTGCACGGAAAACACCGTGCGACCGTATGAAAAAATTTATTTATCAAAAAGGATAACAGTACGAATACTTTCGCCTTTATGCATCAAATCGAATGCTTTGTTGATGTCTTCAAGCGGCATAGTATGCGTCACGAATGGATCAATTTCGATCTTGCCATTCATGTAATCTTCTACGTAACCAGGCAATTGACTGCGACCTTTTACACCACCAAAAGCAGAGCCTTTCCAGACTCGACCTGTTACCAACTGGAATGGACGCGTTGAGATCTCTTGACCTGCACCCGCTACGCCAATGATGATGGATTCGCCCCAACCTTTATGGCAACACTCAAGCGCTGAGCGCATAAGATCAACATTACCGATACACTCAAAAGAGTAATCTACGCCTCCGTCAGTCATGTCCACAACGACTTGCTGAATCGGTGCCTCGAATTTTTTCGGGTTAACGCAATCGGTCGCACCAAATTGCTTAGCCATTTCAAATTTAGATTCGTTAATGTCGATCGCGATGATACGACCTGCGCCCGCCATACGTGCGCCTTGAATAACAGACAACCCAATGCCACCCAAACCAAATACCGCTACCGTGTCGCCTTTTTCTACTTTCGCTGTATTCAATACCGCGCCAATACCAGTGGTAATACCACAACCCAGCAAACAGACTTTTTCCAGTGGCGCATCAACCTGAATTTTTGCCAGGGCAATTTCTGGTACTACACTGTATTCAGAAAACGTTGACGTCCCCATATAATGAAAAATAGGTTCACCATTAATACTAAAACGACTGGTGCCATCTGGCATTAGGCCTTTACCTTGCGTTTCACGAACCGCACTACATAAATTAGTTTTGCCTGATTTACAGAACTTACATTCACCACACTCAGCCGTATAAAGAGGAATGACGTGATCACCTGCTTTAAGCGTCGTGACACCTTCACCGACGGCTTCAACAACACCAGCACCTTCATGGCCTAGAATTGCAGGAAATACGCCCTCTGGATCGTCGCCCGATAAGGTAAACGCATCCGTGTGACAAACGCCCGTTGCGACCATACGTACTAACACTTCACCCGCTTGTGGGTCTTGAACATCTACTTCTTCAATTTTAAGTGGTTGGCCTGGGCCCCAAGCAACTGCTGCTTTACATTTCATTGCGTTCTCCAAAATATGCTTTAACGAAAAGGATAAGATAATTTAAGTGCAGCTACTTTATCCCTAAATGATTAAGACGATAATAGCTATTTTAGAAAATGATTATTGCCACACAGCATCAATCATTTTTTCTTTCAAAGATTCACGTTAAAATAGCAGCCGACTAATTAACGAAAAAAGCGAGCGCGTAATGAAAAACTGGGAAGCTATGGAGGCCTTTATTGAAGTCGTACGACAAGGTAGTTTTTCCGCCGCCGCCATACAACTTAAAGTATCCGCTTCACACATCAGCCGCCTTATTACTCAACTAGAAAGCGAGCTGGGCACCACCTTATTGTTTCGAACTACAAGGCGCATCCGTTTAAGCGAAGCAGGCGAACTTTACTACCAACACTGTCGAGGTTTACCAGAAGCCTTAAGCAGTGCTGAAGAAGTTATCTCTACGCTAAATCAAGCGCCCATTGGCCCATTTAAAATGACCTGCGCTACAACGTTTGGGGAGCGCTTTATTGCGCCCTTAATGAACGATTTTTTGATCGATCATCCCAAGATAGAATTGGATTTTCATCTTACTAATCGAGAAGTAGACCTGATCGAAGAAGGCTATGATTTAGCCATCCGAATGGGAGCACTAAAAGACTCTAGCCATTTATCACGACGGCTCTGCGATCGTGCGGAATATTTGTGCGCTTCTAGAAGCTACGTGGATCAGCACGGCATTCCTCACACTTTGGCCGAGTTGAGTAAACATCAATGCCTTATTGGTTCAAAAACCCATTGGTTATTTCAACAAGACGGTCAACGCAAAGAAGTAAAAATCGTCAGTAATTGGCGCAGCAACTCAGGCCCAGCCTTATTAGACGCCGTTAGAAAAGGACTCGGTATCGCACAGCTACCCGATTATTATGTTGCCGATGACCTTGCTTCCGGACACCTCATTGCCCTGCTACCACAGTACCAATACCCTTATAGCGGTGTTTGGTTAGTCTATCCAAAAGTGCGCCAACCTTCGCCAAAGTTACAGAAAATCTGTGATTATTTGATTCATCGACTCAAACAAAATCCGCCTTTTTAGCCTCAATAAGCCTCTCTATAACCCCCCCAAAAAAAATTAAGAGGCCAGCGTCATGGATCTAAGATTATTTTTATTAACAGTAATGACATAATCATGGATGTTTAATCCCATTACATCCGTTCCCTTAATCTTAATGGCATCCCCTTTTCCATCACTAATGTTAAAGGTGAAATCTACCATCAAAATAGAATCTCCCTGAAAAGATGCGGTATGTGAAGATGCGTTTAGCTTCACATTTAAATGCACCTTATTAGGCGTCGTATATTGGGAAATTAACGTCGTTGTTTGTTTCGTACCGGAAAAGGCTTTTTCTAATGAAAGTGGACTTTTCTCATGGTGTATGTTTTGAGTCGCATGCATAACAGGAGACTCAAAATGACGTAATGCATTAAAGAAAGAAGGATTGTTTTTGATTTGTTCTGGTGTCGCTAAACTCAATACATCTCTGGAGCTAAAGGTAATGTGTATATCAAATGGCACATGTGTATTTGTTGCTAAAGGCGAAGTATTACAAAAAGCCGAAGAGGTAAATAGAGCTAAAATGCCCCCCAGAAGTAGATTCTTTGTGATCAATTTCATTGCTATTCCTTAACGCTTGGATGAGTAGATATATTAAAAATCAATTTATGTCAGTTGTGCTTCTATAAATTGAAAATAGTGTTATTCAAATAAGTTAAGTCCACACAAGGTGGAACGCAGTGGGCAACTGGCTGGTATCAGATAGAACAAAAGACGCCACGGCGATGGCTGCATAGCCAGTAAGCCGTGCCTATGATTAAATACGCTAAACAATTTTGATAAACGAGCCAGCTATGTTTTCCCAACAAGATCTTGTCCAAGTTGCCCGCCAAACGATGCCATTCGGAAAGTACAATGGCCGTATTTTGATTGACTTACCCGAAGCCTATTTACTATGGTTTGCCAAAGAAGGTTGGCCGAGTGGCAATCTAGGACAGTGGCTACAACTGGCATTGGAAATCAAAATTAATGGCTTGGAAAAATTAGTAGATCCTCTGCGCAATCCAACCGAGAAAAAAACAGATGAACCGAAGGTTCGAATTCGTTTTGATAATTAATTAAGCTCTACAGACTCGATGGTAGTGGTATAGATCGTCGCCTTCCGATTTCTCTATTAATGTAAATCCAGCCCGTTCAGCGACTTTTTGCGACGCAATATTAGTCGCTTTTATTTGTGCTAATAACACGCCATCGAAGCCTTGAATAAAGGCATTTAACATTTTTTGTGCGATGCCTTTACCCCGAGATTTAGGTGCGACAGTCCAAGATAAAATCCAACCGTCTTTGTCTTTGTCTTTATCTGCACGTATTGTTCCGACCGCTCGATGATTCAACTCAGCAATACACAACTTACGATGCTCATTATGAATAGTCGATTTTAACCATTTCAAGTGACTCGCTACTTCCACTCTTTCTGGAGAGAGAGACGCTTGGCGCGTAACTATGTCATTACGCCATTCCAATAAGCAATCGGCGTCGCTCATGGTCGCTGGTCGAAGAAAAAACTTCGAATTCATCGGTGCCTCCAAATTAAGTACTATTTCTTGCATTTAACGAACGAAGCACTTGCTCGATATCATGCTTTACGAAAGAGTCCTAAGATAATCATTATCTTGTTTAATAGGCAAGTATTAGCATCGGATCACCTTTTTAACATCACAAGAAATACACGAATAAAGACCCATCTCCACCTTGACCCTATGTAAACTTTGCAAAAAAACCAGCGCATTTGCGCTGGTCTATTTATGCTTTTTAGCAAGAGAGACAAAACGAATCGTGAAACTATAATCCACCATGGGTTAATTTTGCGGGATCTAATAAAGCCAATAATTCTTCTCGGCTCAAATCAGTATTTTCTTCCGCTACATCAACAACAGGACGCCCTTCTTTATACGCTTTTTTGGCAATTTCAGCGGCCTTGGCATAACCAATAATAGGGTTCAATGCGGTGACTAAAATCGGGTTGCGATGCAAGGCTTCATTCAGCTTGTCTTCGTTGATCGTCAATGTCGCAATGGCACTATCCGCTAACAATTGACCGCTATTCGCTAACAACTTAATGCTGCTAAGCAAATTTTTCGCGATCATTGGTAACATAACATTGAGCTCAAAATTCCCAGCTTGCCCACCAATGGTAATCGCAGCGTCATTACCAATAACTTGTGCCGCTACCATCGCCGCGGCTTCAGGAATAACAGGATTCACTTTACCCGGCATAATAGATGAACCAGGTTGTAAGGCTTGCAGAGTAATTTCACCTAAACCAGCCAATGGGCCAGAATTCATCCAACGAAGGTCATTGGCGATTTTCATATACGTGACGGCTACCGCTTTCAGCTGGCCCGACAGCGCGACAGCTGTGTCTTGGGAACCTATCAAAGCAAAGAAATTCTCACCAGGTGTAAAGGTTACTTTAGTTAAATAAGAAAGCTCTTTGGCAAACAATGCGGCAAACTCAGGGTGTGCATTAATACCGGTACCAACCGCCGTTCCACCTTGTGCAAGGCGAGTAATTTTCGTCTCTATGTACTGCAAATTATCTAAATTATCGCCGAGTTGAGCAGCCCAAGCGTGAAACGTTTGATCAAAACGAACCGGCATAGCATCCATTAAATGCGTTCGGCCTGTTTTGGTATAACCTTTTAATGTATCGCCTTTTTCTTCAATTACGGCTTTTAGATGTGAAAGCGCTGGGATTAAATGCCCCGTTAGCTCAATGCTCGCACTCACATGAATGGCACTCGGTATCACATCGTTACTGCTTTGACCAAAATTCACATGATCATTAGGGCTAATCGGCGTATCACAGTGACGACTTGCCATCGTTGCTATCACCTCATTCGCATTCATATTAGTACTAGTACCAGAGCCTGTTTGATACACATCCACAGGGAAATGCGTCATTAGGTTTGTGTCACTCAACAATACTTCACACGCGCTTTGAATCGCCTGAGACTGCTCAGAAGTAATGCATTTTAGAGTTTCATTAGCTCGTGCCGCAGCCGCTTTGATCAGAATAAGAGCGCGTATAAACGCTTCAGGAAGAGGCTCGCCACTAACAGGAAAGTTATTAATTGCTCGTTGAGTTTGTGCGCCATAAAGCGCACTTTCAGGGACATTTAGTTCACCCATGCTGTCTTTTTCAATTCGCATTTTCATAATCTAACGATTTCCTTATGATTCTAATGAGCATAAAAAATAGTGGCTGAGGGTTCGTAAATCATGCTCCATTCTGAAATAAGCTTTAGCGTCTTGATAAGTCACAATCAGCCGTTTTAAATTCGCCAAAGGTCGATACACCATGTCTAAGCAGACTTGTCGCCAATGCGGCGCGATGTGGGTGTCACACACAGTATCTAATAAGACATTAAATACTCTCTGATGCAATGTAACAGCATCAGTAATATTTAGTCTATCGGCATATTCTTCACTGATCTTAAGGTAATGGTAAAGCACTTCTGGCGAATCTGCGCACTGACCGCCTTGAATGGTTTGCTCAATCACTGAAAATGGAACGAGATAATGGCTCATGCTGTTGTCCGCCTATTGAAATGATAACTATTATCAATAATGAAACGTGATAACTTACCTGTCAAGTTATTGATAACGATTCCCATTAAAATAAAAGCCGGCGTTATTTAAAATCGGAGCATGCTTATGACAGTTGCCGTCAGTACCGCTATGTGAAAGACAACACGATTGCTGTCCTCTAAAAACAAAAAAAGCCCCTGCTACCAAAGGCAACAGAGGCTTATTAAGCAATAATATTACTTAGTGGTGATGACCACCGACACCGTGCGCATGACCATGAGCAATTTCATCGTCTGTTGCTTCACGAGCCTCTACAATTTCAATATTAAACGTTAAATCTTTACCGGATAAAGGATGGTTTAGATCGACTATGGCACGCTTTAGGCCAGATTTAATAATTGTCACCTGACGCATGCCTTGCTCTGTTTGAATCATCGCGATCATGCCTGGTTTCCAGCGTTTACCACCTTGGAGATGCTTCACTGGCACTTCTTGTGTTCGATTTTCATGACGGTCACCATAAGCGTCTGCGCTTGGTACAGTCACTTCAAATTCCGCACCTACTTCTTTTCCTTCCATGGCTTTTTCAAGTCCAGGAATAACATTGCCATGGCCGTGTAAATAAGAAATAGGGTCTTTGCCCGCGGAAGTTTCGATCAATTCTTCGCCGTGACGAAGTGTGTAGTTAAATTGAACGACTTGGTTGTCAGCAATGGACATGGTATTTCCTCTGTTAATTTAGCTCAGCAATGTAGCTCAGTTATTTAATTGATCAGTGCAATCGCACATTTTGCGCGACATTATAGAGTGTCCTTAGAAAATGGCGAACTCTATTGCGTCTTCTTTGATTGATATTCCCTTAATCATAGAAGCCGTTGCCTTTTCTCTTGTTGAATGGTTTAGCACATAAACGGGGTGCGTATCAAAATATTGCGCTAACTTTTTCTCAAAATCATCATGTAAAGACCCCAATGTCGAGCGCAGTATTTTATCGTTAAAGCTTGAACCTTCTACGGCAATTTTAGTGATTTTTGGCGCCACTAAATACACTCGATTTTCTTCTAGTCGGACACCTGACTCAAACGATGGATTCACCTTAGTACTAAACGAAAAAGACTGCCCAAAAGCGCTCAACGTCCCCTGTAATTCAGTCTTCATATCCACCAGCGCCAAACCACCGTCTCGATCCGTTAAATCAATATGGGCAGATTTCACCAATAGGTTCATATCTAACGTGTTACCACTTTCAAGTGTCAATTGAATATGATTGGACTTAGGTTGTTCTAATTGTTTCGCAACCGCTTGATTTAATTCGGTTTCGCTTACGCTTAAACCATCACAACCTGCAAGAGTCAGCGTTGATATCAATAAAACAGTGACCGCTATTGCTCGACGAATTGTCATGTATTTCTCCTAAAAGAATGCAGTCTAATCACTGCTGCGCCCGTTTTTCGTACCAAAAATTCATAAAGTCTTCCGTCACTTTTTGCTCAATCACCATCGCTTCTTCTGTAGGACAAAACAGTGACACCGTAAAAACGTTGTAACCTTCAGGCGAAGTGGTAATTCGAACTCTTGGTTCTGGGCCAGATATTTTAATGTCTAAACGTTTTTCAATGAGGCTGTTATAACGAATTGCCACTTCATGAAAATGCTCGCTGTATTCACGTATTTTATCCAGTATTTGGCCTTTAATTTCAAACAAATTCACGTCATCAGTTAGTCTGGAAATTGAAAAGTTATGAGTGACATAACGACGCATATAATTCAAATTCTGAACCGTATGTGTCAATAAAATACTATTCGGAATAACAGTCGTTCGACCGGTATAGCCATAACTCCCACCTTTTAAATCCACGTCAAAAAGCGTCGTAGAAAGCCAATCGCTGTCCGTTACTTCTCCTTCACAATTGGCTACTCGTATCCAGTCTCCAACCTGATAAGGCCTAGTGCTCGCACGATAAAATGCCCCCACGATACAAGAGATAAATTCTTTTGTTGCTAAGACCAAAGCCACCATGAACGCAGCAATAGAAATAGCAATATTTTGTAGCTCAGAAGACCAAATAAGAATAAAGCCAACCACTAAAAGAAGATTGAAAATATTGTCTATTGAATTAATCCGCTGACGCTTTTTGTCATGCTCTAAAGTCGCATGCAGACGAATAGCACGTTTGGTGTAACGTCTAATAATGTAAGACAGTAAAATCCAGAGGATTGTCAAAAATATTTCGAGATGATTTCTCACCACTGAGAAATCCAAATCTGAAAAATTAAGCTGAGAAAATTCGAATGACATAACAATAAGGTTCCTTCATTAAGAGCGCCACTTTATCAATCATTTTATTAATCACCAACTAAAAGCACTAGACAGAGTGAAAAATAATACTGTATATTCGTACAGTATTATTTTTCAGGAAGGTGGATCATGCCTGTAGTTATTAAATACGTTGTAGAACGTGACGGAATTGAAAAAATGACATTTACTTCCAAAACAGAAGCCGATGCCTATGACAAGCTACTCGACACAGCCGATGCTCTCTATGAAGTGCTTGATAGCAGTGAGTTAGCAGGGGATCATGCTCAAAAAGAAGCGTTGTCTATGTATCTTGCAGAAAACAAAGAAACGCTTTTAGAAGCCTTAGGAGCAAAACGAAAAGTCACACCAAAAAGCAAAACAAAGTCTAAAAAACCGCAAGCGAACGGCAATACTACGCTGCCATTAGAAGATCTTGTGATTGAACCAGATGAAGATGCTCTTTACGACGAAGACGAAAACTCGGACTCTTTTGAGGATACCGAAAGCTATATTGAAAGTGATGCCGCCTAAGCAATAAGACGCGGTTAATGGAATCAAAACATCGCACTTAAGCGGTGTTTTGATTCACAAACTATTACAAAATCTAATAAGACGATTTCATCCCTTCACGGACCCACTCCCAGTCCGCACTATTTATCTATAAAAATACAAAAACAGCTAACACAGACAAGATAAAAGTGTATAAACCTTTTATTATTACCCTTCATATTAAAGTTCTTTAGGAACAGCCCTACATGATTGATGCTTTACTACTGACATTTATTTTCCTTGTTGCTGGAATTGTTTCTGTGCCCATTGCTGCTAGGCTGGGACTAGGCTCTGTGCTCGGTTATTTATTAGCGGGCATTATCATCAGCCCTATTCTTTCTGTGTTAAATGTCGATCTCGCTTCTGTGCAAAATTTTGGCGAACTAGGCGTAGTTTTGATGCTGTTTTTAGTCGGACTAGAGCTAAACCCTAAAAAACTATGGGCTATGAAAACCCGCCTTCTTGGCCTAGGCGGCGGCCAAGTAGTGCTGACAGCACTCCTTATTATGGGCACCTCCATGTTGTTAAATCAGTCGTGGCGAATTAGCCTAGCCGTCGGCCTAGTTCTTGCGCTTTCTTCTACTGCTATTGTCCTACAAACCCTTGGTGAAAAAGGCCTGCTACGCTCAGATGGTGGCCAATCCTCTTTTTCTGTCCTGCTCGCTCAAGACATCATTGTTATTCCGATGTTAGCGTTTATCCCTTTATTAGCCACGCCAGAGTTGCTTAACGCGCTGAGTCATACCGTTAGCCAAGCATCGACCCACGGTGGTAGTTGGAATCTACTAGAAGGTCTTTCTACATGGCAAGTAACGCTGGTGACTATTGGTGCGATTATCACCGTCGTCTTGGGCGGCAGTTATTTATCCAGTCCTGTTTTCCGTTTTATTGCATCTGCTCAACTGCGTGAACTCTTTACTGCCACTGCATTAATGTTTGTTATTGGCACCACATTATTAATGTCTGTTGTGGGACTATCTCCTGCACTTGGCACCTTCTTAGCTGGCGTTGTATTAGCAAATTCACCCTACCGACATGAGCTAGAAAGTGACATTGCTCCCTTTAAAGGGTTGTTACTGGGCTTGTTCTTCATGACTGTGGGTGCGGGCATTAACTTCAGTCTGTTAGCCAGTCATTTCACGATAATAATAGCGATGACGCTCGGCGTTATTGTATTAAAAATGCTCGCGTTATTACTCTTGGGAGTCTCGTTTAATATACGTGGGGCAGACAAATGGCTGTTTGCATTAGGATTGGCTCAAGCGGGGGAATTCGGCTTTGTTCTACTATCATTTACAGTCGCTAATGGCGTTATTCCTAAAGCACTAGCAGATCAACTCTTACTTGTTGTTGCACTATCTATGCTACTCACCCCAATCCTCTTTATCCTTTATGATCGCTATTTAGCCCCACGTTATTTGAAAGATAAAGATGACCAACCTCAAGGTGTCGGCATGCCTAATGATAAAAAAATCATCATTGCGGGTTCTGGCCGTATGGGCAGTCTAATTGACCGAATGCTAAGCCTTGCAGGGTACGAAACCACCGTTATCGACTACAGTACAAAGCAACTTAGAACACTGCAGCGTTTTGGCGTAAACAACTATTTTGGCGATGTCACTCGACCTGAATTATTGCTCGCGGCGGGAATAGAAGACGCGAAATTACTCGTCGTTGCCATTGACGATCCAGAACAAATATCCAAGTTAGTCAAATACGTTATGGAGCACTTTCCTCACTTGCACGTCATATCGCGGGCACAAGATCGTCACCATGTTTATGATTTGTGGTCCTACGGTTGTCGCGATATCGTTCGTGAAGTTCACGACAGTAGTTTACGAATGGGGCGGTCTGCGTTTGAAGCACTAGGGGTTTCTCAAGACAGCGCAGAGAAAATGGTCGATCTATACAGAAAGCACGACCAAGATGCGATGGTTGCCGTGGCCGATGCCCATGAAATTGGCATTCCGGCGGATGAAAACAGCAACTATATCGCAAAAGTAAAAGCCTTTTTGGAGGCCTCAGATCCAGATTTGAAAACTCAGATGCAGTCCTATCGAGATACTAAATAAAGATTGAATCACGAAACAATGAACTGAATCTCAAAACAATAGACTCTCTTGCTTCTAAAGAAGCAGAGAGTTTAGGAGGCTTGTTGCTTAAGCGTGGCTTTATATACATGCTTAACATGTATTAAGCTTATTAATTTAATAATCGGTTTTATCAACAATTGTCCGCTGCCCAAAATAAATAACCAAGTACCATCAACCACCAAGGCTTCTTTGAGAAAAAAGAAACTGCCTACCAAAAACCACACAGCAATCAGAAAATCATTTAAAGCACCAAGGGCTTCGTAGCGCCTTTGGATAATAATGTGATCTTGATCTAAGTCGAACTCTAATATGTCCTTATCCTTTTGAAGCATTAAACCTTTTCCCTTTATTTTATGCAGTGACGCTAAAGACCAGACCTTAGTATCACCGCATAATGTTTATTAACGTAAAAATATTAACGCAAAAAGTTATCCCTCAGTAAAGACACAACTTCATCAGTACGACCATTAAGAACCGCTTTTAATCCGAACATCGCCGTAGAAGCAACTTGATTTGCCTCTATTTTTGGTGGCATAACCAATTCCATACGGCTCACCTTAACATCCAAAATAGCAGGTTTGTCTGTCGCTAACCATTGCTTCATGGCCTCTTCAAGCTGGTCCACACTGTCGACCCGCCAGCCCTCTAAACCAAGTGAACGTGCAACATTCGCAAAGTCTGGATTCTTCAAATCGGTAAAAGAGTCTAACAAACCTTCTACCCTTTGTTCCATTTCTACAAAACCAAGAGACTCATTATTAAAAATAAGCAGTTTTACAGGGATATTCTCTTGCACTAACGTCAGTAAATCCCCCATCAACATGCTCATGCCACCGTCGCCACACATGGCAATCACTTGTCGGTTTGGGTAGGCTTTAGCGATACCTAACGCTTGTGGATAGGCATTCGCCATGGTGCCGTGTAACAAACTCGTTAAAAAACTGCGCTTACCTGTTGCCGTTAAATGGCGTAATAACCACACCATTGGCGAGCCACCATCGGCTGTAAACGCGGCATCATCATCGGCAAGTTTATCCAACGTATGGGCCACTGTTTGAGGATGCAATAATGCACTCCCCGATTTCGCTTCTGACACATAGTCTTCTTTGTCTTTTTTCCACTGATCAAGCGCCTTTGTAAGATGCGCTTGATCAGATTTAAGCGATAATTTGGGTAACAACGCATTGACCGTATCTCTAACGTCTCCGACTAAGCCTAAATCAATCGGACTACGCTTACCTAAATGACTGGCGTCACTATCTACTTGTACTATCTTCGCTTTTTCTGGGTAAAATTGGGTGTACGCAAAGTCACTCCCAAGGCAAAGTAACAAGTCACAATCTGCTACCGCCTCCATACCTGCTCGATTCCCCAACACCCCTGTCATACCGACTTGATTGGGATTATTCGGTTCAATAAATTCCTTTGAGCGAGAGCTATGTACAATAGGCGCTTTTAGTACATTAGATAATTCAACCAATTCATCTCTAGCCCCTTTAGCGCCAATGCCTGCATATAAAGTCACTCGTTTCGCAGCATTCACCATGGTAGCCAATTCGGCTATTTCGGAATCATTGGGGCGCACTGTAGGCTGCGCTAAATGAACACGCCAAGGCGCATCATCATGCACGGTTTCTTGGAACATATCGCCATTCACAATAATGACCGCCACGCCGTTTTTTGAAAGTGCAGACTGAGCAGCTTGTACGGTAATGCGACGCGCCTGATCTGGATGAGAGATTCGTTCACAAAAAACAGAGCACTGTTCATACAGTGATTTTTGATCGACTTCTTGAGGGAAGTTTAGCCCTTCTTCACGACGATCAACATTAGACGCAATCATCACCACCGGTGCGCCGTTTCGATGACTTTCAAAAATACCATTAATAAAGTGTAAGCTGCCTGGACCACACGTTCCTGCACATAAAGAAAGCTGGCCGGTCATATAAGACTCACCACCTGCCGCGAAAGCCCCGACCTCCTCGTGTCGAACATGCACCCAGTCTATTTCTGAGCCTCGGATCTCATTCGTCAGGTGGTTTATGGTATCGCCAACAATGCCATAACAACGTTTGGCACCCGCTTCACTGAGCGTATCAACTATGATTTTTGCGACTGTTTTGCTCATTTTCTAACTCCCAAGGGTGATAAAAAGACCCTCAACAGCATGCTAGATCTAGATGACTTAATCAGTAAATTCGAAGGGATTCCTCCCTATCTGCAAACAGTTTACACACTGAACAAAAAACACTCTATTTCCTGCCCTACTCTCTATTTCCTACTCTGTGATAAAGAGTGACTCCTTTTTCTATAAACAATACGCAAATTTAAGCTTAAATCTGCGATGCATTAAGTCTACATAGCGTTAACGTATTGGCGTAAGATACAGCGCGAATCAAAAACACACTAACAAGCCCTTTTAATTGTACTTTTAATCGTTATAACTCTTTGTTTTGTTACGATAATAGTGGACAGGAATTACCACGGATGTTGAATTTTTCAATTGTTACTATCGCATTATGCGTTTTTCTTTATTTAGCTTTTTCACCCAGACTCGCACGCATCGAAGGTTGGAGAGCGACAGTCACCCCATTGGCTTCTATTATGGGCAGCGGCTTCCTCGTCGTCGCACCATTACTTGCTGATTCAGTCGGTTATTTTGCGGTATTCTGCATGGGGATTTTGTTACTGCTGTCTTATTCTGTTGGCAGTGCTATTCGCTTTAATATTCGCCACTTTGAACCTATCGAACACCAAAGAGGACCAGCACAAACGGTTTCTTTCGTTTCTCGTATTGTCTTAGCAGGCGCCTATTTCATCTCGGTTACCTATTATTTACAGCTATTATCAGCCTTCTTACTAAAAGCATTTGGCTATGAAAGCGAACTCTGGTCCAACGTGATTACCACGATTATTCTGCTCTTCATCGGAGGCGTTGGAATGTGGCGTGGATTAAGCCAATTAGAAAAAATTGAAAGCTACGCAGTGAGCCTTAATCTTGGCATGATTGCGGGTCTTTTATTTGCTTTAGCCGTGTATAACATTAAGTTAATTTCCTCAGGAAGTTGGCACTTACCCGAGTTAGATTCGACGATAGATTTGCATGACTTACGCGTACTTTTAGGCTTACTGATTGTCGTACAAGGCTTTGAAACATCTCGTTACCTACAAAGTGAACATCCAGCTGAATTACGCATTAGCACCATGCGTCTCGCCCAATGGATTTCTGCAGGGATTTACATTATTTTCTTAAGCCTGATGACGGTATTATTCCGTCAAGGCATGGGCGCGGATGTGACAGCCATAACAAGCATGGTTGCGCCTGTCGCAATACTCCTTCCAATATTAATATCAATTGCTGCCATTGGTAGTCAATTTTCGGCGTCTGTTGCGGACACCTCGGGTGCAGGCGGTTTGGTAGAAGACATCGCTCAACAAAAAATTCCTATCCGCTATGCTTACTTACTCGTTCTTATTGTGACAATTTCTCTCACATGGGCAACCGACGTCAACGCGATTATTGCTTATGCTTCACGCGCTTTTGCATTGTTCTATACTTTGCAGTCTGCAACCGCCGCTATTGTCGCCTACCAAACTCAAGATGTGACAAGACGTACGCAAAAAATAGCCTTCTATAGCGTCATTTCAATAATCTGTTTATTGGTGTTTTTATTAGGTTTGCCTGCGGAATAAGTTATTTCAAGACGGGAGGTAAATCACAAAAAAAGCCGTAATACATTATTTTATTACGGCTTTCCTTGGTTAGTGATTCTTTGAGTAATTGCGTTGAATGCTGAGCAGCAAACCATCATTATTAAGAGCGCGGCAACTCGGTATAAGGACGAGTAACCACGCGGCGTAAAGTATAGACAATGACCGCCAAAGCAACGACCCCAAATACCGTTCCCGCACCGCCGACACTTTGAATATCAACGCGTTGAATAACTTGATTACCTATCAGCGCACCAGCCCCAATGCCTAAATTAATAATGCCTGAGAATAAAGACATAATAATGTCTGAGGCATTGGTATCCACGTTGAAGACACGTACTTGTGCAGACAATGTCACCATCATAAGAGCAGCTCCCCAAAAGATAGCCAACAACACCATAGAGAACTCATCATGGGCAGCAAAATACAAACCACCGGTTGATAAAGCGACCGCTAAAGTACTGCCTACCAATAATTGAGAATTCGCCCGCTCTCCAAAATAGCTAAATAAAATACTGCCTAAAATACCAGCACCACCAAATAACAATAAAATGAGCGTCGTAAACCCAGCACTGCTATGTCCAACTTCTTTTAAGAAAGGCTCAATATAGCTATAAGAGGTGTAATGCGCGGTAAAAATCAAAAAGATAAATAAATACAAGAAGATCAAAATAGGATTTTTCATCAATTCTGACACTTTACTAAGCGTGCCCGAAAACAAGCTTGGTAAACTTGGCAACAAACGCGATAACACAATGGTAATCACTAAAGAGATAACGCCAATCACGGCAAACGTTGTTCGCCACCCTAAAGATTCTCCGATTAAACGACCGATCGGCACACCGAGCACCATGGCCAAACCTGTGCCTGTCGCCAATACACTTAACGCAAAGTTTTTCTTACCCCATGGCGCAACACGAATAGCAATCGAGGCCGTAATCGACCAGAACACAGCATGAGCAAGGGCAATTCCGATACGACTCATTACTAGAACGTCAAAACTCCAAGCCACAACCGATAAAATATGACTAACTACAAAGAGTATAAAACTACAAAGCAACAAGGTTTTACGATTCACTTTGCCAGTAATCAACATCAGCGGCAGAGACATTAAAGCCACTATCCAAGCATAAACCGTCAGCATCCAGCCTGCGTGTGCCGGTGAAATCTGAAAGTCTTTAGCAATAGACGACAACAAACCAACAGGGACAAACTCTGTGGTGTTAACAATAAACGCGGCAACACCCAGCATAATCACGCGAAAATATTGAGTTTTAGTCGATACTTGATCAACCATAGGAGAATCCAAGTTCATTTTGACCTGCAAAATAGTAAGAGATATTTAAAGAATATATTGTCTGCTTTTTACACAAAAACAGAAGTCTAAAATATGAATGTTTCAGTCAATGTAGAGCAGTAACGTTTAATCGACTATTTTTCTAATCGAGCCGATTTTTATTAGAGGGTATTTTTATTTTTCGCGGCCAATTTATTTGCCAATACAGCGCAAATAAATATCTGAAGAGGATGATAAATCATAATGGGCAATAACAACATACCTAGCATAGGACTGGCACCAAAGATGGCTTTCGCCATTGGTATACCTGCCGCGAGCGTTTTCTTTGTGCCACAGAATAACCCTGCCGATTGATCCGCCAGCTCAAAGCCCAGAAACTTTGCCAGCACTATCAATAAGCCGATCATAAACAATAAAATTAACAGGCATAAAACAATCACAGTGAACAAGGTCACTAAGTCAAAATCATGCCAAATACCACGTACCACAGAATCACAAAACGCATTATAAACAATCAGTAAAATGACGAGTTTATCTAATTTACTCGTAATCGTTTTATATTGAGTCAACCATTCACCAATGAATGGCCGTATTAACTGCCCTACAACCATTGGTAATAGCAATAAAACGGCAATATGACCAACCGTACGGCCAATATCAATATGCCCACCGGTGACACTCATAAAAAGCTGCACAAACAGCGGGGTCAGAAAAATCCCTAACACACTCGATAACGAGGCATTAAAAATAGCACCGGGCACATTACCGCCAGCAATCGCCGTCATAGCAACAGAAGAAGAAATCGTGCTGGGTAAAATCAATAAGAAACAAAAACCAAACGCCAACGCTTGCGGCAAGAGTTGCTCAAACCAATGGCCTAGCAACACCCAAATAAGCGGGTAAATAACAAAAGTCGCCGACTGAATAAATAGATGCAGCCGCCAACTACTCAGGCCTTTACGAACGTCTCTCGGAGAAAGGCTCACGCCATGTAACAAGAAGACAAACGCAATTCCCCACTGTGTGACTTGATCAAGATGTAATGGCCCATGACTGGCGCCTGCCATGGGAAATAGCACCGCCAAACCTATAGCGACGAGCATTCCCACCAAAAACCATTCTTTTTTTACCAAGCTCAACAAAACAGTCTCATTCCATATTTTACATAGTGACTAATACCACTAAAAATATCGCGCTTATTCTCTGGCTTTAAGCATCTCTTGTGACGAAGAAATGTGCGCTAAATCCTAACCCTCAACAACAAGAAGAAGAAAAACGGCCTAATTAATGTGTACAAATCTGTGGAGCCTGATAATCAAGCCCTAATAATTTAAAATAATTTTCACCCAAAGCAATATTTCGAAAGGCTTCATCATTAAGGTACTGATTTATACGCCCAGTGGCGTTTAGCTCACTTTGATAAACCTTGAAAGTATTTCCTAGAAAAGCGACAAAATCGGTTCCGGGTAAAATGCGCGTCGAATATTTATTTAAAAATGCCACATATTTAGCTTGTTTATCGGGTTTATTAAAGTAGTAATAATCCAAAATTCGCCATGAGATATCCATCATCAAGTTCGGATATTTATCAAGCAAACGCGTCAAGATCGCAATGTGGTCAGATGCCTTCATCTTAATCTGTTCCTGAGACAGCCCTAAATGCGCCCAAACAATCTTGTTATCTGGATACAACGCCAATACCTTCTCCATCAATGGTAAATACAAAGTTGGTGACGAGTCATTTCCTATGTCAGAATGGATCGTGAGGGGAAAATTACGTTTCCTCAACTCCGCCATAAACCCTGACCAATTTTTAATATTTTCAAATGTCGCGGCTTTATGCTGATTGTGCAATTGTGCTTGTTTAATAAGGTTCACTTCACCCATCCAGTGAAATAAGCCGGGGTATTCTTTGTCATAAAGCTTCATTATCTCGATCGTTGGACCAGGATTAGACAAATCCGTAAAGGTCATCGACAAGGTCAGGTGCAGCTTATTTGTTTTGAATTCGACCATGTTTGCAGCATTAACAAAATCATTCCGAATAGTTGGCAAAACAGGAACTCCAGGACACTTAGAATAATCTGAACAAGTAGAGTTGGCGGGCAACATCTGTCCAATCCCATATACATTGACAAAGCGCACGCTGGTTTGTAACAAATAGTCATTCACTTCCTGAAACGGAATTGCCTTTCCATCAAACGGCCGATAATGTAAGTGTGAATCGACAACCGCGGTATAAGGCTCAGTTTCTCTATTATAACAAGCAGATTCACCACGAAATGAGTCAAGCGAACGATCTATTACGTCACCATTAGAAGAGGCACATCCCGTCAAAAAAACCGCCTGTAAAACAAAATAAAGACAACGCCGCATCACAATATTTCCTAGTAAATAAGACAATTAAAGACCGTAGATTTCACTGAGTATTACTTACAAATCGCAGTTGATCGAACCTGTAATACGTTTTTGCCAGTTTTTTAACGTTACTGAACGATAATGGTTCATCTCAGCGTCAGGCACAAAAGACGTAATACCCACATGATCTAATAAGGCGGTCATGGCGGATTCTGCCGCTCGAATGGCACCATCGTCACATTTTAACGCAATGCCAAGTTTCAATTCAGGAATCGCAGCAACATACACGCCTTCTGCGCCCAGTTTCAAAAACACACGCTGTTGTAACGTCGTCATCATATCGGTGCAGTAACGCTCGGTACCTGCCACCATAAAAGGGTGTTTGACCACGGCATCGTATAAAGTTTTACAGGCTTTTTGTCGCGAAGGGGTTAACTCATCAGGGCTTGAGAATTTAGCAAAAGCCAGTGCAAGGTTCGTCAGAGGCATGGCCCATGTCGGCGCAGAGCAACCATCTGGTGACCAAGGTGCATTGCTATAATCGTACTCACACATCTCAGCCATGGTCGCGGAAATTTTTTGTTGTACTGGGTGATCGATCTCTATGTAACCATGATGTGAAGTATCAAGCAGCTTGGCTAAACCAAGCATACCAGCATGCTTTCCTGAGCAGTTATTGTGTAATTGGTTCGGTGTTTTGCCTTCGCCCGCTAGCTCGTAACTGGTCTCGGCACGCATCGGCCAATGACAACCACATTCAAAATCGCGTTCAGACAAGGCTAATTTATCTAGCATGCTTTGCACTGTCGCCACATGTTTTGGCTCACCACTATGCGACGCACAGCAAATAGCGATTTCTTCAGCGCTAAAATCAAACACTTCTGCGCCATTCATTTCAATAAACGCCAACGCTTGCATGGCTTTTATCGCGCTACGAGGGTAAACCAGCGACGCCACGTCGCCCCAAGATTCCACAAAGTCGCCAGTACTCGACACAATAACCGCCTTAATACTGTGTTCGCTTTCAACAATACCGCCGCGGGTCACTTGAACGGAAAGAGAATCGTGCTGCATTCTAAACTCCTTGTCTGAAAATAACGTGGCCAACAGACTAAAAGGAACGGGCGTTTACCACAAGACAAAAGTAACAAAAACGCATCAACCAAAGCCGATGCGTCTTAACCTATTTCGAAACCGTTACTTCTCAATAAAAAATTCAAGCGACAAACTAAATAAGCGCAACATAAGGTAGCGTGGATTCTGCGTTATTTAATATCTACTCTGCGGTTTTGATAACGGCCATCGGCGGTTCCATTACCCGCTATTGGCGAGGTCTCCCCTAAAGAAGTACTGTCCATCTGGTCTGGACTAACGCCTTTAACAGCAAGATAATTAATCACTGATTGAGAGCGCTTTAAACCCAAGTTAAAGTTATAACGTTTGCTGCCTACATTATCAGTATTGCCTTCAACAACCATGCTATTAACATGGCTTAAGCGGCCGACTAGCTGATCTAAAATATATCGTGATTGGCTTGTTAACTTGCTGCTATCAAAAGAAAAGTGAACGCGAGCAATAAGACCGTCTTTCGGAGCCAGTGGAATACCTTTGGACATAAGGAAATCAGCACATTCAGGTTTTACACCGCCAGCATGGATCATCTGAGCTTTAAGAAACTCAGCACTAGGGTCCTCTTTTTTCAAGCTTTGTACTTGAGCAAAAGCGCCTTGATTTAATAAAACACGTGTTCCCTGCCCTACTTGAACAGTCTTTTCAAACTCAAGACCAGCACCATGGCAATAATAATGCAACACATCCGTCGTTTCTGCGGCCATGACAGAACTCGCCTGTATAACACCGGCACTCAATACTAAACTCAACAATAAAAGTTTCATTCTTTTACTCCCTACCTGTCTGATTCACAATATGTTGTGCAATAAAGGTCTCAAGTGTTTCCCTACGCATCACATAACCATTTTTTACATAAAAAACTTCTGGTATAGCTGTTGGCAAATAGTTAGAAATATAATGCCCGTCAGCATCCTGTATCAATCTAAATTCACCATGAAATTTTTTCTTCTTTTTAGCAATGTCAATAACAAAGAAATCATCCTTTATTACAAAATCACCACTGTATATAAGGTTGTTAATAGCATTTATTTCATTCCTTTGCTTTACGTTATCTGTATTAACAAAAAGCAAAGTATCCGCTGATGCAAGATGAGAATAACCAAACAAAACTATCATCAAATAATATTTTACTGCTTTTATCATAATGCTGAGTGACCAATTTCTTCAGTTATCAACTCTAATATTTTGTTTTTTATTTCATTAGTATTCTGGGCTTGGTAAACTTCTCCACCCGTTTTCGACACACATTGAGACATTGCATTACCACCAACGGGGTAATCAAAACCCACTATTGCTAGCTTTGCTTTAACTTTTATACCGTTTATAGACTTACTTTCTAAATGATTAACAATAGTCGTACATAGTTTGTCTTTTAACAGGCTTGTTATACCGCCATTTGGCTCGTCCACCCCATCAGATAAGATAATAATAATTCGTCTAGGATTTGTTCCCGAATCAGCAACCTGAGCTCCTCTGATTAACCCAGTATACGAAGCTGTATAGCCTCCTGGCTTAAAACTGCCATTTAAAGATGTTATTTCAAACTTATCTGAAGAAGGGTCTGAAAGAAGAATAGTTCCGAATTTAGGCCACTTCCAAGAAGCAATGCTATTTTTTTTATTATTTGGGTAAGCAGCTAAAGAACCATCCGTAGTGAAAATATTATCAATAGTTTCACTTACATTTATTTCTCCAGTATTTTCGCAATACTTAAACCTGAAATTATTATTATAATAATACCTACGATCTTTATCATAGTAGTAATAATCACCATGATTATAGCTATAACTATAGCCATAGTAAAAGTAGTCATAGTAATCCTTGCAAGACTTTAGTCCAACACCATTTTTCCTATAATCCTTTTTATTCGCAAGGTATTGTTTTCCAGGATTATCTAAGCTGCAACGATCATTACAGATAAGATTGGACGAAATTTCTCTTGTAGATGAACTAGAATCAGTAGTGTACGAATTAAATCCTACAACGGCCAACTTATTCACTTTTCCATCAGTATTAAGATTATTAAATTTCTTAAGTTCTGTTGCTATTTCAACGATAATATTCTCTAAGTCTTTGTATTTTGTAGAGCCACCAGTCCAAGTATTCCCCATGGAGCCTGAAAAATCAGATACTAAAACAACGTCTACCGCTTGCGATTGATATTTACGGGCGATAGATGAGCCTTTGATATCAAAGCTTTTCCCCATACTCGCAATGCTGGAATCATTCGAATAAAGCCAACTATCTTCAGAAATAGTGACACTTGTTAGCCTGTATTCGAAGAAACGCTGTCCTGTCGTAGTACTACAGTTTGAGTTCTCTTCACAAGCTAATTTTGTCAGATCGATTTTTCCCACTGTAGCATTAGGGAAGTAAGCTTGAACTATTTTTTTCGCTGTTGCTTGTTGTACCCCTTTATCATCCGAGTTTTGAGCAGCGACAGTCAGTGTCGCAACTTCGGAAGCATCTTCTAAGCGGGCTTTATCTTGCAACGCACGAGCGCCATCTGTCCCTAGAATGAACATACCGATTAAAAACGGAAACATCATGACAAATATTAGAGCCGCGTTTCCTGATTCTTTATGATTCAACGTCGTCATCTTGCTATCGCCCTATTGAAATCGAACTGCTGTTAATCGTACTAGAACCTGTGCCAAATAGATTAGTCGTTTTATAACATAGGGTGACTCGGTATAAAGTGGCTTTTCTCCCCCAAGAAGTAACCACTGATAAATCGGGATTCAAAGCACTTCCAATATTACAAGCAATTCCAATCTTATGAATATCCAGAATGTTGGCCTTCAATGAACTATCAAAGGTCTGTACTTCTAAAACACTGCCAAAATCATTTATATCAAAGTGACTCATAGTACGAGCTAATGAATTCTCTACAATCAAATTCATCTTATCAAACTCAGCCTTAGGTACAGAAAAAGAATCGGCGGTAAATAACTGAGTGCGTTCTTTTATAATACTGACCGCAGAATAAGACATTCGGTCTAGTTTCCCTCTTATTGCCAACTGATTCACTGTGTTAGCACAAAAGACAAGTATTATAGAAAAGAACACAGCGATAATAGCGAATTCGACTGTAAAATTACCTTGCTCTTTATTTTGTCCATTCATAACGCTAGCCACCTATCTTAAATTTGCTGCGCTGATACTCTTGGACAACAATCATCTCTCGAGTAAATATGTTTTTTGCACTACCGAAATAACCAAAAATAGGTTTGAAATCATAACTTATTCTATAAATAGCAATAGGAGCGTTTGCAGCGACACCACATGTTACAAAATTTTCTTTATCTTTTGGGTCAGGCTCACATGCGTCTTTTACACTACTGAGATCATCGTAAGTAGTTACATAATGAATGCTATAGCGAAAATCATTTTCATTAACCAGAAACTTCCAAATACTACCACTCTGATCGATATCATTTTTAAACTGAGCTATATAGTCATCACTTGTACTGTATAGTTTACTTTGACGTGCAGTTTGAGAAATCATTAAATCTCCTATTGCTGACACATAAGACATATAACTCATTTCAACTAAGAGAAAACACATTAATAAAAAAACAGGAAAACCTACAGCGAACTCGATAGCAGCGACACCACTTTGCCTATCGATTTTTTGATTTTTAGGACATTTTCTTGATCCCATAATGAGCTTACTCATCAGCAACCTCGCTCATGGAAGGATTTACTTTAAGGGGTATGAAGGGAGCTTCTTTGACACTAAGAGCCTTTTCCGAAACCGATGATGACAACGTATTATCAGCGCGAGTAGAAATCATAAAAGGTACAGGAAGATCTGTTTTTATATCTGTTTTTATATCTTTTTTTGTAACTGTTTTTAAGTCGATAATCTTATTAAAGTCATGATCAGCCTTAATATTATCTTCCACTAGATGCGATGTGTTTTCTAGGGTAGAAGTCTTGCTTTCATCTAAACCAGACTTGTCTAATGAGTCGGTCATATTACTCATAGAAGGCACTGGTTCTGGCGTATCAAGATGCTCGACAAGAGCTGAAGAGGCAGATGCTGGATTAGGTTTTAGCGGTACATCTGAGATAACATTAGATGCTGCCGCTTTGAGCGACACTCGACTATCCGTAGGCTCACTCGTTTTTAAATCATTGTATATTTCTAGCAATTGATCTTTCGTATATTCATCAGAGTAAAGCGTACTTATGTAATCAAAACTTCCCAGCTTTGCCATAATAATAGCCAGATTGGCTTTTACATTACTATCAACTTTCCCTCTACTGTTTAAATACACTGGCAATAAAATAGCCGCTGCTTTTTTATAGTTCCCTTCAATTAGATCAAGCAGTGCCAAATTATTTTTAATAGTGACATCGTCGTACATCAAAGTGCGGGCTTGATTAAACGCGTCACGCGCTTTATCTAACTCACCTTTATCTGCGTATATTATTCCTAACATATTAAATGCTTTTGCATTTTTCGGGGTATTCTGTAAGGTGATTTTTAAAGAGCGTTCTGCTTGATCGATTTTACCTAGATTGTATTGAGCCACACCTTGTAAGTAAAAAACCTCAGGGTCGACCTTATTTTTTACCACTAATGGTGTCAAAGTAAATAACGCAGACTCATTGTCATGGCTGTCTATATAGGCCTTAGCTAGCTTAAGGCGAATATCAGCATTTTCTTTTTTCTTTAGCTCATTTTTATAAAGCTCAATTAATCGAAAATAATTAGAGGATTTAATAAGAATTTTTTCGCTCATTAAATCACTATTATCTCCTGATGCTTGAGATTCCATAGGGTATTGATTGGCACACCCAGTAATAGTGACAATGAAAAACGCCAGTACAATAAATTTAAGCACCCATTAACCTCATTACTCCCGGTGCTGCAACTACGATCACAATCGGAAACATAATAAATAAAATCAGCGGTATCGACATTTTCGCAGAAAGCTTGCCTATTTTTTCTTCAATACCGAGCATTTGTACTTCTCTAATGTCACCAGATAAGGTAGTTAACACCTCATAAATGGAAGTCCCATATTGTAAACTTTGATTTAAAGTCATTACAAAACTGCGCATTTCATTCGTTGGAACACGAATGTAAAGCTCTTCTAAGGCTTGTTCTAAACCAACAATTTTGGTTCTGTCATTTGCTTTACTCAACATAAACCCTAAGTCTTTATCAAAAGCGGTCATTTCTTTACTTAGGTAGTTCATTGCCGCCTCAATCGTCATGCCGGTTTGTACACAGACAGCTAGTAAATCAATGAGATAAGGGAGTTTACCAGTAATACTTATTCTTAGGCTCTTTGCTCGCATAGCCAAATAACTATCAGGCACTATCAGCATACAAACCAACCAAAGCGCCATTACTATCATCACACTTTTAAACTGCCACAAAGACACACTACCAAACCAATAGATACTTCCCAATCCAACTAATAAAAGAGCGTATTTGATCGGCATGAAATACACAGCATAACGCGTATCATAGAATCCGGAGGCAAGAAACTTCTGACGCATCTCCGCATCGGTAGAAGAGAAAATCGACACTATGGATTGAATAGCGCGTTTCCACCAAGAAATGGTATTTTTTTGTTCTTGCTTATTATAGGCGGTTAGCCAGTTTATTCCTCGAGTGGTTCCTTGTTTACGAAGTAAAAAAACAAGCACGATAAAAAAGTAAGCAAGCACTAATATTGCTATTAGCCACAAATGATCGGTAAGAAAAGCCAATTTATCGGACACTTCTCATTAACCCCCATACAATGGAAATACCAATAAACTCACTCGTCAGCATGTAATAAAGAATGTATCTTCCAGTTGGGTCATACAGAATATAGTGATAATTATCCGGACTGATAAACCTTAGCGCCAAGAGCATAATAAAGGGAATACCAGCCACAATTTTGACAGAGGCGCGAGCCTCTGATGTCATTGCAAATTTCTTTTTTTCCAATGAACGAATATTAAACATCATGCGGTTAAGTCGCTGAATAATATCCTTCAACTGACCCCCTCGCTCCATATTGGCTCTGAGTGTAATAACAAAAAAATAAAATGTTGGGTATGGAAGTCGTATGCAAGCCCTACGAAAAACATCGTTTATTGACTCACCCATTTGCAATCGCTGTCCCATAGCGCGAAATTCAGTAGCAACTTTGCCTTCCAATGTTTCGCCAACATAATTAATCGCTTGGCCAACGCTCTCTCCAGATGAGACAGCGCTGGTTAACATATTAAGCGCCACTGAAAATGATTCTTCGAATTTTCTACGGTCTCGATCTTGTAACCACTGATACATGTATAAAGTGCCAGCAATAGAAATGACAACAAAAGTGCCAAGGGGACTAACAGGCAGGTAATAATAATTAACAAGACGAGCCACAACAAATAACACGCCAAAAAACACCACCACCTTTACTAACGCGGCGCTTCCTAATTGCTCTTGTAGGTTCTTCCATTTAACACCGACTCTATCCCAAAAACTGTATCCAGAAAGAGACTTCATATTGATCGCTTGCTGTTTTGAGCTAACCGCTTTTGAGTCTGTCAGCTTGGTAAACTCATTAAGGTAATCAAGCCGCTTATCCTGTTGAGAACGGCTTAATGAATAAGCAATACCTATGATAGAGAGACCAAGAAGAAACAATAATAGATAAATCATCTTCTTTCTTCTCCAGGAGCCAATTTAGTGAAAGCACTTTGGAGACGATCTTCCAAACCAAAAAAACGCGCCTTTTCAAACAATACCGAACGTTTCATTAGGCCTGACGTGACAAATTCCCCTTGTAGCTTGCCATGTCCACTTTGATTGTAATTAGGTTGAAACCGGAAAATTTCCTCAAGCACAACACTGCTACCTTCTAGACCAACCACTTCGGTAATGCTCATTACCTTGCGGGAACCATCATGTAAACGGCTGATTTGAATAATTAAATCGACCGCACTGACTATGGTTCGTCGAATCGCTTCTAAGGGCAAATTACTCGTTGCCATCATCACCATAGACTCCACTCGAGCCAGCGCATCACGCGGGGTATTTGCATGCAATGTAGACATAGAACCATCATGGCCTGTGTTCATTGCTTGCAGCATTTCAAAAGCTTCTGAACCACGACACTCACCCACAATAATACGGTCTGGTCGCATCCGCAGAGAGTTAATAACTAGATCTCGCTGATTCACAATACCGGTATTTTCTATGCCTGCAGTGCGTGTTTCCAAGCGCACGACATGAGGCTGTAATAAACGTAATTCAGCTGCATCCTCTATGGTAACAATACGTTCATTCTCTGAAATATACTGAGAAAGCGCGTTTAGCATGGTAGTTTTACCTGAGCCCGTTCCGCCTGAAATCAAAATATTCAAACGACAACGAGCCGCTACCATCATCACCTGAGCCATTTCTACACTCATAGCTCCAAATTCACACAATTGCTCAAAATCGATGCTTTGCTTTTTAAACTTCCGGATCGAAATAGCGGTGCCATCAATGGCAATAGGAGGAATAACAATATTGACCCGACTACCGTCTGGCAGGCGCGCATCACAAGTTGGCGAAGACTCATCGACTCGTCGACCTACTCGAGACGCGATACGCTTCGCAATCTCAAGTAGCTGACGTTCATTAATAAAATCTACATGAGCCTTTTCCACTAAACCATTACGTTCAATGAACACATTCTCATGCCCATTGATCATGATATCGCTAATCGAATCGTCTTCCATTAAGCTTTGTAGCGGCCCAAGACCAATCAACTCATCGACAAGACTTTTGACATAATCCCCCCGTACCATTTTTGAGACGGACAAGCCTTCACGCTCAACCAGTAAATCAATCGCGTTAGCAAGCTGACGACTCAGCTGACTTTTGTCCATTGTTTCAATGATGTCTGGGTCTAGTGCATCAAATATTTGGCGCCGTAACGCTACATATACGTCTTTAGTTGCTACCATGCTCGCTTCCTACTGATAGACATCATGAACTAAGTGAGAATAAAGAACGTTTTTGCTTAGGAGCAGCGGACTCACCTAATATGACCGAGGTTAACTCTTGCAGTGGTTTCGCGGCTTTCAATGATGTTTTGGCAATGCGCTTATTATCTAAAATAGTAGCAGGAAGCTGTTCACAAAAAGGGATTTCAATGTCTATTTTTTGTTTAAGAAAGTTTTCTACATCTTGGCGATTAACCGTGGCGGCTTTTTTAGGCATGGTATTATTTAGTACCAATATTAGGCGCAGCGCATTACTTTGATTCACCTTCCGTATGCTGTCTCGCATCCTAGCGGCGTCCCGTAATGAGGAAACGCTAGACTCTATCACCAGCACAATAGAGTCGCATTGCGCAATAAAACTATCCGATACAATAGAAAAGCCAACCGAGGCGGAACAGTCTTCTATCACAAAGTTCACATCCGCTGCCAAAAGATCAACAATGGTATTGGTATAATCAAGTAAGGCTGCACTGTCTAGGTTATCAGCCGTTAACGACAACAAAGACAACAAGCTGTTTTCTCGATGGATCAAGCTTTCAGCAAAGGCTTCATCAAGAGAAGACGTCACTTCACCTTGTTGTATTTTACGCCGCTCGAAATCCTTAATTCCCATCATGATATCAAGGTTGCCAGTAAAATGATTTTGATCAACCACTAAACAAGATGACTTCTTATCGGCACTCAACTGATACGCCATTTCTGCGCAAATAAGCGTTGCACCAACACCACCCTTAGTACCAATAATACTAATGTATTTTGCGCGACGATTTTGACCTGGCCCACGGCTACTTTTCAGCTTTCGGTTATCGCTCACGCTACGAACAAAATCAATCAATTCTTGCTTGGTAATAGGCCAAAATAAATAGTAAAAACCCATCGATTTAAGGTTACGAATAGTCGAAATAGCGTCTTCACTACCAATAATAATCACAGAGGCATAATTGGGTAATAAATGCCTGATGCGCTCAGCGTCTTTCGCAATGTCTTTACTCTTATTGAGCTCAACAATAACCACTTCGATGTCTGAATTGCGTACATGATCAACAATACCTTCTTCATCGTTTTGCACAATAGAAGGTGGAGCAACGCCATCAAATCGGTACGCTTCTAGAACTAAATCCTTACATTTGTCGGTTTGAAAAAATAATACCGTATTGACTTTTTCAACCTGCAAAGTTTCTTTCTTTTTAATACTTTTAAGGGAGTCGACTAGATCGAACATAATAATTTACTCCTGAGTATTATGGGTAGCCGCAGATGGCGCCACAGGCTCTGACGTATCCAGCATGCGTTCAGGTCTCACCATAGATTGCCAACGTGCACTCTCTACATAGCAGCCCGTTTTTGCAGCATTATAATCTTCCACTTCGAAAGGTTGGCAGATAGGTGTCACCACCTTATGCTGAGTGACTAACACCTGAAAATCAAAATGCTGGTTAAACCCACTGTCGAGCTTGCTTTCTGTAATATTGTCTGGTGATACGCCTAATATCATTAGGTCTTGCTTGGCATGCTTTTCAAACTGAGCGCCACTGCGCGTTACCCAAGTCAAGGTTACCGCTTGTGTCTGCAGCATCACTTTATTTTGTTGTATAAAGTCAGACCATTCTTGCTTAGATTTTCTGATGTGCGCTTTGTCTGTCTGTAAAGCCAGACGATAGGTCACTGGAAATACATCGATGGATGGACCATTTAAACCGGATGCACTGTTGGTACAGCCGGACACACCGATTAAAAGAAAAACGGCAAATACACTGATTAAAATTCTCATTTTTTAAAGCCTCCAGACGCTAAGATTTCACGACTTAAATTCTGGTACTCGGCTTTTTTCCTTCTTGGTATAACAAAGAAACGCTGCGTATTAGAAGTGCGTTCAAAAGTGGGGAGCTGAACTTGGCTAGAATCAATCGGTTTGACCAAATTCACAGTGGCAATAATCAGCAGCTCTGTTTTATTACGCGATGTTTCTGTGTATCGAAACAAAGAACCTAAGATGGGAATATCACCAATAAAGGGGATTTTGCGTAACAGTTCCCTTTCTTCATTATTTAACAACCCACCCAGTACAAAGCTTTGTCCATCACCAAGCTCTACTGTCGTGCGTGCGCGACGTGTTTTAAAAGCAGGGATATTATTTTTTGCATCCGAATATTGCGTATCAACAGAGCTTACTTCTGGCATCAGAGACAATCTGATTTTATTGTCTGTCATTACCTTGGCGGTCATGTCTAATTTAACCCCAAAGTCTTTGTAGGTAATATTGGTCTGATTATCCACAACGGTAGTAATCGGCATTTCACCACCCACCAGAAAGCTTGCGCTTTCACCTGAGATCACCGACAAATTCGGCTCAGCTAATACTTGCCCTACTTCTTTGTCATTAATGGCCGTAATAGTGGCAATGATGTTGCCACTGGTTATATTACGAATAGGATTCGCAAAAATACCAGAAGTGCTGCCACTAGATCCAAACTGCAAGCCTAGATTTTCCATTAAGGAATGAGAGACTTCTGCGATGGTTAATTTAACGTTTATCTGCTTAGTCGTCGCCACTTCTATGTTATTGACTACACCGTCAAATGATCTTTTCTTCATATAGGCAGGGTTAAATGTTTGACTGGTGCCTGAACTACTATCCGGCTTCCAGTTTATATCTGTATCGACCGATTTTATGCCTAAGAGTTCGCCCACTAAGCTATTAATACCATCACGTTCTTCTTCTGTGGCAACCGTACCGCTTAACACCACTTTGTCGCCGACGATATAAATACTGATATCCGCATTGGGGTACTTCAAAGCAACTCGTTGCTGAATGCGCACCATGCTGGTGTTTACGATTAAATGTTTCTGTAGCAGCGTGGCACCGTCACTCGAAAAGACCATTAAGGTAGCGTCACCCAGCCCTTTCGCAAATACCACGACTTTCTTTTTGTCTATGACTTGGTAATCCGCGACCGCGGGATCAGAAATAAACACAGAACCGATATCACTTTTTGTTGAAACGGCTCGAGCGTCTCCTTTGGATAAATTCATTAACTCTTCAGCCCACGCTGTGGTTGATAAATTTATCAGTAAAAAGGAGAACAGAAATAATTTAACAACCTTCATCATCTTTCTCCCTCAATACTCGACCCTGTATTTGGGCGAAACTCTCGAATGGCGGTATAACCGGGTATAACATCACCCACATTCGCAGATAACGCGGATGGCGAGTTCTCTCCTGTAGAGACATGAACCTCTAACTTGGCAATATTTTTCGCAATGGTGAGTGTAGCGACCTGTTTGGGGGTCAATTCCAAAATAAGACTCGCTTTTTTACTCTCACTGCCTGTTGCCATCAATCCGCTTTTGTCCTCCTTTACCTGCAGCACATTAACCCCCATCAAAATAGGTGTGAGTGAAATGCTTTTAAAGTCTCTAATGCTTCCTTCACTTGCCAGGTTTTGGCTTCGAGACGTTAACGCTAGCACATCAATTTTAGATCCTGACTGAATCACACCACCAACAACCGATTCTTGATTAACATTAATAGGAAAAGGGACGTGCCCAGGCGTCATTACCAGACGAAAATACCCATCTTGATTGGGTTGGGTGATGTTTTCTGGCATGATGATAGCGGCTTCATTTAATGATGTGTTCGCCACCATTCCGGCCACAAAAGGCAGGGTCACATTGGCCTTAATACCTTTACTAAAAGCCGCTTCTTGTGAAATTTTTGCTAACTGAAGGTCTTTTCTACTAATAGGGTCACCTGGAGAGAGTGAATGGCGTGTTTCCCACACCTCGTAAGTGATGGTTTTTGTGGAGGATGCTTGACTAGTCCCCGCCTCAGCAGGCATAAAGCGATACATCACTAAACCGATTAATGCCACGCCCAACAACAGCAGCGACAATATCATCAAAAACTTCGATTTCATTCTCTTATCCTAAGAGTGAGTGTTAACGTGCTATATAAGAAAGGAAAATAAACGCGCCTCCCACAACAGAAATGGGAACGGCATAAGGAATTCCTTTTTGTCGTACTTTGGCTAAATCCGTCGCCAAACCATAAAGCAAATACCCAACCGCTAAAATACCGCCAAGAAAGACAAGGCTATACAGCATGATAGGCATAAATACAGGAGACACTCCCAAACTCAACACCGCCAATAATTTTGTGTCGCCTGCTCCTAAAATACCTAAGCAAAACAGACCAAAACCAACCACCACAATACCTAATGTATAAGGCCAAACAGCAATATTAACGTGCCAGAACCAACCTAATAACAAAATCCCCGTTAGCCACAGTAGATCACTGTGACTAACGGTTCTTTCTTTAATATCGCGTATAGCTACTTTTATCAGTAGGACCAATAAGATAATCATTAACCCATACACTAGTGGCATTATTACGATACAGCAGTACCGCCAAGTGTTGTTGTGATTTTGTTAAATGCATTTTTCAAAGCTTGAGTCAAGCCAGAGCCTGCGTCAGTAGCAAAAAGAGAGATTAAAACAGCAGCCATTGCAGCGGCAATAATCGCGTATTCAATGGCAGTAACACCATCACGATTTTTCATGAAGAAATGAGCAGAAACCTTTGCATTAACAAAAAGTTTAGTAAACATAATTAGAACTCTCCTTAGTTAAATAAAATGCTTTGTGTCAGTTATTATAAACACCGTCATTGTAGCAATCAGGCAAAATAATAATTTCAATAAAACATCAAATATTAAAAATCCACCAATACTATTTTTTTACAGTGTTGGATTCTTTGACAATCATCAACCTAAGTCACATTATTCGAAACAACAGAGAAAAAATTTAAAAATATCTTTAAAAAATAATCAAAAAACCTTCATCAGTTACTCTTGTTTACAAGCCTATCAAGGGTGCTAAAAAGCTCTGCTACCCAAGCTGTTATTCTCTTATTTTTTTCTCTATATTCGTATCGTTACAAAAATTGACAACTTATTGAGCAAAATATTATCAGACAATCAACTTAAACCGAATGGGTGATTTTCAATCAATACCGTGAAAATTGTAAGCATTTGTAACTGAAAAATTACACAATCCTTATTTTTTGCACTATTTTAGCGTGAATAAAAATTCAACCCTCTTTCAATAGCCTTAAAGCCTTCATCTATTTTGAATAGACACAATGCTATAGTAAGGTTCTGCCTACAAACAAACATGGTTTTTTCGGGAACGATATGACAGAAGTGAACGCGATGTTTTTTTCTTTACCAATTCTTTCAAAAGCCCTGTTTATAGGGGGATATTCACTTCTGATTGGCATTCTGCTAAGGGGAAGTAGACGCCTTATGCCGAACGTTGAAAGCCATTCCACTTATAGTCATATCGCATATTTTGGCTGCGCATCTCGGGCTCACTTTATCCCGCTAGAGCTGCTAATCGCGATATTGTCAATTTTTGTTGTGTATCGAGGTGACTTGACACTGATTAGCGTCTCATTTCTGCTTTTTACCAGAATACTGGTGATTCTCAGTTACATAGACGTTCGCACTAAACGTTTACCCGACACATTAACAATCCCTTTACTCTGGCTTGGGCTTATTATTAATAGTGATCACTTCATTACTGATTTAAACAGCGCGTTATGGGGAGCCGTCGGTGGATATCTCTCTATCTGGATAATGTACTGGATATACAAATTTATGACTGGGAGTATTGGTATAGGTTATGGAGACTTTAAACTGTTCGCAGCCATCGGGGCTTGGGGGGGGATTACGGTTTTATTACCTACTTTTATGTACGCTTCCATTTCTTCTGTCATACTTTCTATTATTATTTCTTTATTCACGAAAAAATCGATAACAGAATATTTTGCATTCGGCCCTTATTTGGCTTTTTTTGGATGGCTAACTATTATATTAAACTTACCAGAAAAGTTAAGCCTACTGAACACTCAGTTTTAACCACCGACTGTCTTGCAAAACAATTATTCTACAAAACAAAAACCTTACAAAACTATCCTGCATAACATCGATATCATAAAAACAAAGAGTCAGGCTATTTACTTTCTATTAGGTTCCAAAAGGCTTCGACCATGGGGTTTTTCAAATTCTTTTTCAGGGTAAACAAGCCAATGTCATAAGGTTCTAGCTCTGGCTGTACATCGAGTACCTGAATACGATCTGCCAATGGGCTATTGTCTAGTACGATTTTGGGTACCACGCCAATACCAAAACCTAAGCTCACCATGCTAACGATGGCCTCGTTCCCTGTTACTTGTGCATAAATGCGTGGCGAAATAGCATGCTGTGCAAACCAATCATCCACCCGATGACGGGAGACGCCACTTTCAGACAATATCATCGGAATGTTCGCCCACTCTTTTGGGTCTTGTGGGGATGTTGTTGGCACATTGGGTACGAGCTGCTCTATTGGGGCAATAAAGAGTAACGGCGAAATAGCAATGGGCTTGAACGCCACGCCACGAGGCAACTTACTTGGCCTAGCGGCGATGGTGATATCTTCCGAGCCATCTAATATATGAGCAATTGCGTGCTCTGGATCGCCGGTTCTGAGTTTGATTTCAATACCGGGGTGAGCAAGACGAAACCGGCTCAACAAATCGAACAGAAAACTGTAACTGGCCGTCACCGAGCCATATAGGCTAATTTCCCCACGTAGTTGGTCTGGTGTTTCGGTCAATTCATGACGAATCATATTCCATTGGTTACTGGTATCGCGGGCATATTTAAGAAACTTTTTACCCTCCATGGTTAACGTGACCGTTCTATTGTCACGATTAAACAGGTTTACACCAACTTCATTTTCTAGCTGTCGAATGTTGCGCGATAACGCAGATATGCTGATATGACACTCGTCGCTGGCGCGGCCAAAGTGGAGCGTGTCTGCTAACGCAAGAAAGTGTTTTAAGGATCGTATATTCATAAATGTCATTTTATCTTATGTTTGCAATAAATGGGACGTTATATTGCAAATATATCAATTTACGAAAGATTAGCTTTTCTATAGAGTGGCTTTATTGACATTGTTTTGCGAACGTCACAAGCAAAACAGGCAACCCATTTTTTGACTTTAAACAGTTATATTGACGTGTATTAATCGTCGATACTTTAATCATAATAATTAGGATGTGTTTACCATGGCTAACTACTTCAACACTTTACCGCTACGCGAGCAATTGGCTCAATTAGCAAAATGTCGTTTTATGTCTATGAGCGAGTTTGACGATGGCGTCGACGCACTTAAAGGCAAAAAAATTGTTGTGATTGGTTGTGGTGCTCAAGGTCTTAACCAAGGCTTGAACCTACGCGACAGTGGTCTTGATGTTTCTTACACCTTGCGTGCTGAAGCCATTGCTGAAAAACGTCAGTCTTGGAAAAATGCGACTGAAAACGGTTTTGTTGTAGGCACTTATGAAGAACTTATCCCGACGGCAGACGTGGTTCTTAACCTAACGCCTGATAAGCAACACACTCCAGTTGTGAAAGCGGTTATGCCTCTTATGAAACAAGGCGCTTGCCTATCTTACTCTCACGGCTTCAACATCGTAGAAGAAGGCATGCAGATCCGCGAAGACCTTACCGTAATCATGGTTGCACCTAAGTGCCCAGGTTCTGAAGTTCGCGCTGAATATGTTCGTGGTTTTGGTGTTCCAACGCTTATCGCTGTTCACGAAGACAACGATCCTAAAGGCGAAGGTCTTGCGCTAGCAAAAGCTTACGCGGTTGGTACTGGCGGTCATAAAGCAGGCGTTCTAATGTCTTCTTTCATCGCGGAAGTAAAATCTGACCTTATGGGTGAGCAAACAATCCTTTGTGGTATGTTGCAAACAGGTTCTATCCTTTGTTTCGACAAAATGATTGAAGAAGGCATCGACGCTGGTTACGCATCTCGTCTAATTCAATACGGTTGGGAAACAGTAACAGAAGCATTGAAATACGGCGGCGTGACTAACATGCTAGATCGTCTTTCTAACCCAGCTAAGATCAAAGCATTTGACCTTTCTGAAGAACTTAAAGTTATCATGCGTCCTTTGTACAACAAGCACCAAGATGACATCATCAGCGGCCACTTCTCTCAAACTATGATGGAAGATTGGGCGAACGATGACAAAAACCTTCTAGGATGGCGTGCAGAAACAGCAGAAACTAACTTCGAAAAAACACCTGCTGGCGACGTTGAAATTTCTGAACAAGAATTCTTCGACAATGGCATCTTGATGGTGGCTATGGTTAAAGCTGGTGTTGAATTGGCATTCGAAACAATGACTGCCGCTGGTATCGTTGCTGAGTCTGCTTACTACGAGTCACTACACGAAACGCCACTAATCGCGAACACCATCGCTCGTAAGAAACTTTACGAAATGAACGCGACTATCTCTGATACGGCAGAATACGGTTGCTACCTATACAACCACGCTTGCCTACCATTGCTAGCGGATTTCATGAAAGACATCAAAACTGACGTAATCGGTAAAGGTCTTTCTACAGACGACAACGGCGTAGACAACGCTCGCCTAATCGAAGTAAACGCAGCACTTCGCTCTCACCCAGTGGAAGCAATCGGCACTGTACTTCGTGGTCACATGGCTGACATGAAAAAAATCGTTTAATTTCTACTATTTGATTAGTACGAAAAATTAAGCCTCAAAAAGCTGAGTACATTTTTATGAAATGTCTCAGCTTTTTTGTTTGTCACATTATTATTACTACACTTGAGACGTCATTCTATGGACAACGCAATTCGTTTAGAAAAGGTTACGGTTAACTTCGATGATCGCTTCGCTCTGAGCGAGATTGATTGGACGATAGAAAAAAATCAACACTGGGTCATCACCGGCACCAATGGTTCTGGAAAATCGGCCTTAGCGGCCGTTTTGGCTGGTGTTGGAGATATTGAGAGTGGTGAAGTGTCTGGCTTACCGAGTCACGTCGGCTTAGTCTCTTTTGAAGCCCAAGCTGAGCTGATCGCCAAAGAACTGAAAAAAGACGACGCCGACATCATGGACGTTATTTCACTTGGCACACCAGTGCATGAAATGATTTTTGACCAATGCCAAGATCCCGAACTGGCACAAGAATTGGTCGTAAAATTTGGCTTAACACCCCTATTGGATCGTGCTTTTCGCAAGTTATCCACCGGCGAAACCCGTAAAGTCATGCTGATTCGCGCTCTATCCAGCAAACCCAACTTGTTGATTTTAGATGAACCGTTTGATGGCTTAGACGCCGCCACATTGACCATGTTACAAGAACATCTGATCAGCATTGTTGACACGGTTCCTATGGTTCTAGTGCTCAACCGTTTTGATGAAATGCCAGACTTTATTACCCATGTAGCCTACATGGATAAAGGCGCGTTAGAGTCAAAAGGAACACCCAAAAACCGTTCTGAAAAAAAGACGACTGAGTCAGGGAAACTCGCATTCACAGTCGATAAAAATGACCAGCAAGCCTTTCATGAGCTATACCAACTGCTGCATTTGAAAACCACCGACCTCAGCGTGCCAGAAGCCGACCCAACGAACAAATTACCCGAATTAGACCCAAGTCAACCTCTGGTCAAGCTCAAACAAGCAACGATTAAATACGGCGATACCGTGATAGTCGACAAGCTCGATTGGACAATTGAACAAGGCCAACACTGGCAGCTTAGCGGCCCTAACGGCAGCGGTAAAACCTGTGTTTTGTCCTTAATTACCGGCGATCATCCTCAATGCTACACCAATGACATTTTCGTCTTCGGCTTTCAACGCGGTAACGGCGAAAGTATCTGGCAAATTAAACAATTTATCGGCTATGTATCGACCGCGTTGCAATGGGAATATCGCGTCAGCACCAGTTGCCGTAACGTGATTATTTCTGGATTTTTCGACAGCATCGGCATGTACTCAAAATCATCCGACAAGCAAAAAGCAATCGCCGATCAATGGCTCGAATTACTGGGCATGAAAGACCGCGCCAACCAGCCCTTTAATAAGCTCTCCTACGGCGACCAACGATTACTACTCATCGCTAGAGCCATGGTCAAGCATCCACCACTCTTGATCCTAGATGAACCTTGCCTTGGCCTAGATGACATGAACCGTCAGCTAGTTTTGGCGTTGATAGAAAAAATCTGCGAAGGCAAAGAAACCACAGTTCTCTACGTCAACCACCACGCAGAAGATCAGATCAAAGGGATAGAGAATTACTTGGGGTTGGTGAAGAATAACTAGGTTTACAACTTCCAGAAACACAAAAGCCAACTCAATGAGCTGGCTTTCGAAAACCAATGTAGAATAAAGAGTTTATTTAATCGTATCGTAATGCTTAATTACGGAAACAATAGAATCTAAAAGAGGCTTTAATCCATTGAAGTTAACGTTTTCCTTCTGAGCTTTAACAATATGAGTTGCAAATGAATCCTTACTGAGATCTGTTGCATCTTTTCTATTAATGACAGTATTAAAACGTCTTCCACCATGCTCCATTAGCCTAGTTTTATCATCAAAAAAATACTCAATGTCAGTATTCTTACCTAAAGAGCCAAGCGGAGTAAAAATAACGTATAAGTTTTGAGTTATATGTATGAATTCAGCTTTTCGAACATCCTCAGGTTTAGGGTTGGTAGTTTTAGGGAACAAGCTAATTTTACTGAGGTTTTTTTTATCACTCAAAAATGAGAATAGCCCGGCCTTTTTCGGGCCATCATCATTATCTAAAAAAACAATAACTGGTTTTTCAGGCTTAATGTTTTTGTATGGTTTTTTATTTTCTTCATAACTTTCAATGAAATTTTTTAAATAATCGACACCACCAAATAACTCTAAAAAAAACCGCGTACGTTTTGAATACTCCATGAAATGGACCAACAGGTTATATTTTTTATATTTGCTATTATTTTTATCTAGCTCATCACTAAAAAAAGCTAAGTCTGGATAAAATTCAACCAACTCACTAATAGCCGATTTCAAATATATATTGTCTGTTTTCCCTTCACACAATACAGTTACTTTTTCATTTGCCATAAAGTGCTTATAAAACAGAAAAAGACTGAAAGTTCTCTCTCGACCAGATAACAAAAGGTTCGTCTTTTTACCAACAGTCTTAGTTACATACTCTGGAATCAAAGGAGATTTTTGTCTCATACGATTATAGTGATCAACCTGATCAATAAAATTAAGCTGACCTTCCAGCTCATTTATATTCCCTTCGACTTCAATTCCATTTTTTGTGGTCGTAAACCTACCATATTTAAAAAGGGCGTTACATTTAGATCTAACTGTACGCCAATACTCACTTTTAACGTTTGGTTTCTTATTAACTACAAGTCCTGTAACATCTTGCCTAGAATTTTTATATTGAATACGTGTTTTTTTACTATTTATTAAGAAGCCAGCACGTTCAATTTCATATATTAGTTTCTTTCCAACTACATATTCACCATCATTTTCTCCCATTATTTCAGGAGGAAAAGTAGATAGTCGGGTAGAGAGCGTAATGTCGTCAGCGTATCTTGTATAAGTACATTTGAACTTTTTCGCTAACGAAGCTAATCGAATATCTAAACTATGGGTAATAAGGTTAGTAATAATAGGAGAACACGGACTCCCTTGAGGGAGCTTGTTTTCATAGCATGCAATTTGAGCAATTACAGTTGCCACCTCAGAGTTAAGTTGGAAATTTTTATTCTTAATAAAGAAACCACGTACACGACCAAAGTTGAAACTATCAAAGAAGTTTTCAAGGTCGATATTTAGAACATTTTTCTTTCCTATATGCATCATTGCATTGGTTATAATTGATCGATCCTTTGTAAATCCATGCGATAAAGAAGGTTGTCGAATAGCCGAATCCGGTATTTTAATCTTTAAGACTTCTGCGGCATAATCTGAATCTTTTTTATTCTTTTTTAATTTTGGTGAAGAAAATTGTGATTTTGGATATTTAGAAGCATTTATTTCACTAACACACTCTAAAAGTAAATTAGATAATGCTGACTGTAAGCTTTTCAATTCATTTGAAGGCGCACTTATCGTACGTTGACCTCCTGACTTTTTATCTATATTGAATGTATGGTATTGATTTTCAGGTCGAACAACGTAAAGAGTATGCGTTAGGAACTTTGGGGATATGTTCAAAGCTTTAGCGAATTCAGGTTTGCTTGATATAGACCTTAAATAGTTTAGCTTTGACATAAATAATTCCATTTAATAAGAGATGGCTTATGGATACTCTTACGCGCAATAAATATTGAAAAACATTGACAATACTATAAGGCAATCCAAACGGACGATTGTTCCACTGTTCGCGACGCGCGAACAAAAAATCTATCCATAAGCCAATAGATCTAAATTGCCAAAATATTCGTGGTATTGCAACTAAATATCACGACGATTTTTAAGGATTTACATTATTTCCAAGAAGTTTTTTAACTGATCTAACAGATTCATTCTCCGTGGTAGCTAAGGTGTCTTCTGGAAAAAGGGTTTGGTAAGAACTCATGCCGGTATGATTACCATCAAGTCGTGGGTGTAAAACCCTTTTAAGGTCTTAGTTGGTTTCAGATAATTCACTCACTTGATTGGTTATAAAAAATCATTTTCTTTTTTACCTTCCCACCCTCAAATGAGGGTGGTCTGTTCAACTGTAAAGAGTCTATATTTAAATCGTCAGCAAAAACCAAAAAAGAAGATGAATTATGAACAAAGTAACGTCGCTAAAGGTTGTATTCTCTGCAGGAATCACTCTCACTTTATCTGGTTGTTTCTCAAACACTTCAATGATCATGGACGCGACAGGGGCAAAAAAAGGCGAGCTTCCCGCTTTTCAACAACCCGCTTTCACTAATGCTCAAGCTGATTTTAGAAAAAAACTAGAGCAATACCACAATACTAATCAATTGCCTGTAGATACCAGTTCATATAGCAGCTGTAACTTCAATCAGAAGGAAATTCAAGACATATCCGGTTTTACAGTCTTTGCCGATCTATTTGATACCACTAGAAAAAATAAAGATAAAGATAAAGAAAAATCACTCTCAGCCCGCATTGGTCAGGATGCATCTTCAGCTGTCGGGCAAGATATCCAGCAGACTTATCATTGGCAAGGTGGCGCTTTATATGCTTCGACGATTGATTGTCAAAAGCTAATCAGCAATCCAGATGCTAGCAAGGTTAGTTTTTTAATTGATACCCAATACCTGATCAAAACAACAGGAACTAATTTTAATGGCACACATTCTATTACCGAGCAGAAGCATGTTCAGCGGATAACACCCGATCACATTGTTTCTATAGGCCTATCCTCTACCGTCATGGGTGATGACTTCACAAAAGACTTCAGTACCAAGTTAATACTTAGTTTGAGTAATTTAAAAGACCCTTCGTTTATTTATACTTATAAGAAAGGAAATGATCTATTAATTATGAGTGAAGCGCCATCAAGTCCTGGCATCTATTTCACTCAACACTTTATGACCTTAAACAAAGAAGAACAACGGATTCGCTCTTATCGATATACAGGAGCGGTTCATGATGGCGTTGGGCGCTCTCTAAACGGTAAAGCACAAGGTCTACAGGAGAGTTTTGGGAAATACGGTTCCAACCTATGTTTTGATCAAGGAGAACTTGTACAGAAATCAGATTGTGAGACCTTTTAAATAATGTTTACTATTATCTCTAAATGGTTTTTGTTGATTATCTGTTTAGCATGTACGGGCTGTACAACATTACAGATGCCTCATGGACTTGGGCCTGCAGAATGTACATCCGGAGATTGCTCTAATGGCGTTGGGTCTCTCTACTCACCATTCGCAAAAGTAACCTACCACGGTCAATGGGATGGAGGGGAGATTGGTAGCGGTACTTATACCATTGACTACAAGGGTCAAGAGTTTACCACTCTTTATAAAGATGGCAGGCCGGTCAGTGGGACTAAGTTTTACCCGCATATTAATGGCGAATTAGATTATTTTACCGGTGAATGGACACAGTACTACGACCCTTTCAGCAAACATACCATCACATTTCCCCATGAAGGGATTTACCACTCTATCACTGGTGCAACGTTAACCGGAGAATTCTATGCCATTCCTAGCCGGGGTATGTTTAAGCATATTTATGAGGAAAATCCCGACACCTCACTCAGGCATTCGATCGCAAATATCCTCTTTATTGGTAAAGTGAACTATCAAGGTGAAGAAGAAATCACCACATTAGCCAGCACAAATTACCTCATCGGCACGCCCTTTATCAGCTCAAAATATTCTGGGTTAAAACCTTCTGATGCAGGTATGTTGGTACAGTTCAAACGAGATTTAGAATCAGAACAACAAGCTCAGCAAAACGCTAAAGAGCAAGAACAAGGTAGCCGTTTCGACTTCGGTAAAATCATTGCGATTGCAGCCACGATTGCTGTTGCCACCAGTAATTTCAGCGACTTAGGACCAGATGTAAGCATGTTTTCTTCAACTATGGGTGATTTAACAAACAAACAGAAAACACCAGAACAGCAAAAAACGTCCTTTATACAACACAAAGAACAAGTAACAACACAGGTTCAATCGAATGTGAATAAGATTGAGCAACGCTATGCCCCTTTACCAAAGTCTAAACCGCGCGAGCAACAAATAATAGCCAAGTCAAAACCTGCAGAAACCAAAACGATAGCTGCTCAGCCAAGGAATATAAACATAGAGACGAGTGGCACAACGGGTAGCTATTTTGCGTATGAGCAAGCGCTTGATTTGTCACAAACCAACGCTGAAAACAAGGCGCACTCAATGTGCCGTAATGACCACAATGGACAACTAAAAGCGAACAGTGGCAATATGGCCAAAAAGAATTGTCAGCAAAATAAAAATGAATTCCGCTGCAATGTGACTATGATTTTTGTGTGTCAAATCAGGTAGGTTTTTAGGCACACAAAAACAACATAAGTTCAGTCAATGAAGCAAGGCGGATAAGATGCTACTAATGAGCTCTCCTTGCCGTGAATGATTGGTTTTAATGAAAATATTTTTCAAATAAGAGCGGATTGTCGCTTCTGTTTTTCCACTCTTATTTGAAATCTCTTTTAACGTTAGCCCTGCGACTAAGTCTTCGCATAATTCAGACTCCGCGGGTGAAAGCGTAAAATATTGCCCAATCGTTTCAGCTTTTGGCAGCTTTCTCTTAGCGGGTTCAACAATAGTCACTAAAGCACCGCCCTGTGAAACATCCGTACTTTCCATTGGCCTTATCAGGACAATGAGCGGGGGTCGACCTACTCTATGTAAAAATAAGGTATCTGCATCATATTCGCCTTGCCCCATGCTAGCTCGAATCACTTGCACTGAGGATCGAAGATACGCGTTTTGAACATCATTCTGCTGAAACATTAGGCGCTCATTGCGAACTGATAATAGCTTTTGCTCTACTAAAAACGCCTTGGCCAACTGGTTCGAATGAATGACAACGGCCTGTTCATTTAATATCAGCGTTGCCTGAGGCATAGCGTTAACAACACTGGATAATGTTTTTTTGGCAACATTTCGCTGATCAATTTGCTGATACAACAGAATGGCTTGACGGATAAAGGGTACTAATTGACTAAGTCGAGCTAGGTCTTCAGGGTGATACATGCCCTGCTCAAGCGTCCTCTGCATCGTTAATAATATAGTATGAGTATCCGTGCAATGAACAACCAACCAAGCGCTATCTAGCATATTCTGATCACTCTGCCAGCGCTGATAGTCTTCTGTGATATTCAGTTCATCCTTTATAGACAACGCTGAGTGAAATAGCCCTGGAGGTTGAAAGGTTGCATACCTAGAAACTAGGTCCTGCTGGATCATATTATTCTTTGTATACCAGTCTATAAAATCATCCGGCAGCCCTGCATACCAAAGGTGATCAATTCGTAATGGTTGCTTACGAACAACCACTAATTCTGCAGCACATGCATTATGAGCCACCCGCAGAAGGTCTAAGAAATGATGAAAGCCTTCTCTATCAGTAAGGCCTTCATATAACGCATGAACAATTTGAGCATCTGGCAGAATCATCTCATTTTTATAACTTAGAGACATATTTAAACCACCTTAAATATTTAGTAATCCCTAGGGATGCAATGATTAATAGTAATATCATAGCCTCTTATTCAAAATATTTTATAAAAACTAGGATAATCAGATGATCACGTAGTTATCAATTTTATCTGAAAATTTCAGCTCGTGTATGCCGAGCTCTACCAGTTGGGTTCCTACCTCTTTTCCAGTTAGCAAACCGTCTTATTATTCTAGCGTTAACTAAAAACACTGTTTTATGGTCAGCGGTATGGGCTTAGAACCATCCAACCAGCCTTTTAACAAACTCTCCTACGGCGACCAACGCTTATTACTCATCGCCCGCGCCATGGTCAAGCACCCGCCTCTGCTCATTCTAGACGAACCTTGCCTAGGACTAGACGACATGAACCGTCAGCTAGTTTTGGCGTTGATAGAAAAAATCTGCGAAGGCAAAGAAACCACAGTTCTCTACGTCAACCACCACGCAGAAGATCAGATTAAAGGGATAGAGAATTACTTGGGGTTGGTGAAGAATAACTAGGTTTACAACTTCCAGAAACACAAAAGCCAACTCAGTGAGCTGGCTTTTTTAATTTTTCAGAATAATGTATTAGTGAATTACTTTTCTAGCGTTAAAAAGTAATCAAATATTTCTGGAACATTACCATTACCCATACCGGCGTCTACAGCTGCTTGTAGGTTTGCAGACGTTCCTTCAGCAATTTGCGCGCGCGTCCCCAAATCTTTAACCATTTCAAGAAAATAGCCCAGATCCTTATTAGCATTCGCAATTGAGAAACCTAAATCACTCACACCATCCACTGCGTATTTTTTGCAGAACCCCATAAAAGGAGAGTTAGATGGGCCAGTCGACATAATGTCGAAAAGTTGCTGACGATCAACACCAGCTTGATCTGCTACAGCAAACGCCTGAGACATTGCAGTAACCGTCGTCATACCCATGAAGTTATTGATCAACTTAGTCGTGTGACCAGCCCCAAGAGCACCTAGATAAAAAATATTCTCTCCTTGCATATCAAGAATAGGTTTTACCTTGTCAAAAGTCGCTTGATCACCTGCTGCCATAATGTTCAGCAAGCCGTCTTTAGCGTGAGCTGGAGTACGACCCAATGGAGCATCAACCATTCCTGCGCCTTTCTTGGCAAGATCAGCACCAATTTTACGGGTAGAAGCCGGGATAGAAGTACCAAAATCAATCAGTACAGCGCCTTCTTTAATACCTGCTAAAATACCATCATCAGCGTAAACCACTTTCTCAACAACAGCGGATGTTGTCAGACAAAGCATTATGATGTCACAAGCTGCAGCCAACTCAGCCGCTGATGTTGCCTCAATAGCACCGCGCTGAACAACAGCAGCAACGGCTTCTTTATTAAGATCCATTACAATGGGCTCAAAACCTTTATTTTGTAAGTTTTCGACCATATTACGGCCCATAAGGCCAAGCCCGATGAATCCAATGATTGGTTTTGACATGAGTATCTCCTATTGAATTGAATTTATTTGTATTATTATATGCTTAATTATCGTTTAATAATATACAACTGTTAACCGTTACGCAATTATTTGAGCCATACCCCAATAATTAACGATAAAATGCCACGGCTCACTACAACATAGAGGCTTCTGATTAAGTCCAGGGACCTGTATCTAACGCATAAACGGAAAGGAAATAAAAATCGTTCCCAACGAGTACCTGAAATACAATCAGTACTCGTAACACTACATATAGTTATTTTTAAGTCATAAAGGCACATTAAATAAGCGTAATTGATAGTTCAGTCAAAGATATTAGAAGGGAGAAGCACTCTTAACAAAATAGAGGGATACTTCGTCTATCTTCAGCTACCTCGCCACAAGATAAGAAAAAACAATCCCCGCTTTTTACATAGCTTAAAATTAAAAAATGAGGATGAGGGTTGGTGACACAGAAGATAGATTATTGTCTTAAGTGGCTGGCATTATTAGTTGAGTATCTCACCAATAATGTTTTTCGATTCAAAATCCAACGCAGAACTCTTTAGATTGATGCTTAGATATAACCTTCCATATGTATTATGGTTGGACAATTAATTCATCCTTATAAAAAGGTATGCTAATATTGTACCAATAAACTTAAAATGACTAATTCAAATTAGCAATCTGCTTGTGATACTAAGGACACCATGGCCAATAATTTTGCACTTATCTCAACTTCCACAAGAAGTTTACACATTCAGGTAGCTAGAAGTATTGCGCGCCGCATTCTGTCAGGGGAATTACCGCAAGGTTCTATTGCTCCTAATGAAATGACATTATGCGAGCAGTTTGGTGTTAGCCGAACAGCCCTTCGAGAAGCGATGAAACTCCTTACCTCCAAGGGCTTGCTTGAATCTAGACCAAAAATTGGTACTAAAATAGTAACAAGAGATCGCTGGAATTTTCTAGATCCTCAATTAATTGAATGGATGGATGGCCTAAGTGATCCCGAAGAGTTTTGTTCACAATTTCTAGGCCTAAGAAGAGCGGTCGAACCTGAAGCTTGTGCACTCGCTGCTGTCCATGCCACAGCAGAGCAAAGAATTGAGCTTTCGGAAATCTTTCAAAAAATGGTCAAAGTGACACAGAATTTTGATCAAGAAACGTGGACAAAAGTTGACCTGAGCTTTCATCAGCTCATTTTCAATTCAACCAATAATGACTTCTATTTACCTTTTGGAAATATTTTATCGACGATGTTTAAAACGTTTATAATACATTCTTCTAAAAATGGTGATGTTTGCTTGGATGAACACAGACACATCTATGAAGCAATTATGGCTGGAGATAGTGATAGAGCGCGATCAGCCTCACAAGATCACCTTCAATCCACTAAACATAGGCTCCCAGAAGAAGCCTAGTTTAAAAAAAGAGCATCTTATTTAGTCCGCAGTAATACTTATAAAAACCCATTATATTTTATAGTGGGTTTTTTATGTTAAATAAAAAACTACACTAACCCTAGATTAGACGTTAATAATATACCTATCATTAGAAACTTTATCCTGAGCTTTAAAAGCCTAACTTTTCCTCCTATTTGCGATCAAGCACGTAAACGTTTATACGTTAATTTATCTATGCAATCCCTAATATTAATAGGTGTTGATATAGTATTACTGGCGCATCACTTTCCCTGATAAATACCAGATTAGCCATGTAAGTGGCGCACTAACTAAGCCATCTACAACGTAGTGCCAGCCTAAATCAACAGAACCGATCATGATGATTCCTGCAAATATCCAGAATGCAAAACCTAACTTACGATTTAATGAGCTTATCCCCAGTGCCATCAGTACTGCCATGGAAATATGTATACTTGGCATTGCAGATATTCCACTACCGAGCATATATTTCCCGTTAGCGTATGCTTGCCATAAATCATCTTGAGTACCTAACGAAAAGACTTCTCCCCATCCTCGATGCTTAAGCCAGACATTTTGTTCCTGTAATAATTGCATTAACGGATCATAATAGTGATTGTTTATATCTAGTCGTCCTGCAAATGCAGGTCCAGCAGACGAGAGTAACATAGCGATAATCATACCTAAAATAGACCAACACAATAGCCAGCTGATTAAATATCGAGTTCTTGAACGGGAAGGCAGTGCAAGTAAAAAATAACTTAATACTCCCCAAATTAAAAAGAACCAAACGTTGTAGAAAAAATTAATTATCAATGTGAGATAGGGTGAATTAAAAATTGAGTGTATTACACGCCAAGGTTCATGCCCTAAAAATAGCCAAAAATCTATGTCATGAAAAATTAAATCATACTCAAAGGGATGTACTAACGGGATAAGGCCTTTCATAGTAGAAAAGCTGGAAATAAAAGCACTTATAGCGGTTAAAAGAATAAAAGCAGATACTATCCTTGCACGATGAGTATATATGAGTTTTAACTTATCCCAATAACATAAAAGAGGTCTTGGTTCTCGACGTAATAATAGTATGAAGAAATAACCAAAAAATAAAAATAAAGTTGAAAAAAATACTACCCACTTCATTGCATACATGTAAGAAAAAAGTGATATTTTATTAGAATAACCGTTAAGTGAAGCAAATAAACATACAGAAGCAACAATAAAAGCGATTAATACATAGATGATAGAATCACCTTTTATATAGAAAGCTACATTATTGAGTTCCTTTTTTAGTTGTATAAAGAGCTCAAATGAGCTTTTTTTTGTGCTGCTGAGCATAGTTTGATTCACTTGAGTAAGAAGTTTTTTAATAATAAAATCATATGGATAAATTGTCAATAAAGATGACATTGTCATTCTTTTTTTATGATAAAAATCAATAAGATTAAAAACGACTATCTGTCTATAGTTTTTAAAAAATGGGAAAAAAACAAGGAAACTTCGATCAAGGATTCACAATGAACTAAACTTCTTTCATTCAAGAAAAAACACAAGATATCACTAATTTTAGTATTTTTAATATAAAACTATTCATTTTTATAAAATGAAAAAAATCACATACTAATAAATAAAACTGAATTTCAATAAATAATTTTTCATGATTAGGTCTAGAATGCACAGAGCGCAACTGTAAAAAATTAGAGCGTGACATCAAACGTAAGATTGTTAATTTCTTTGTGAAGGGCAAGTCTCATCGGTTGATTTTCTGTCAGTGACGGGATTATCCAACACACATAGAAGTGGAATAATTGATGATAGCTTCTACCGTCTGCGGCGGCGCAGTAAAAATATAATTATTATTTCACCTTCATTTTCGAGCTTTTTTTATTGAAAAAATATGATAGAAAATATGGTTTTTTAGCGATAAAATCGATCATTCTTATTATGATAATAACGCTGAGGGATCACCTTGAAATATACATTACGCACCATCACACTGATTATGGCTTGCATTGCTAGCTTATCTGCTAATGCAGATCCAAAAATGCCGGGAACACACAAAGGCTATTCTTCCATTGATATGACCACTGCGGGCATGCCAGCGGATGTGAAAATGATTTCAGTTGCAGACATCAAGCATGAACTGGAAGGGAAAGCCCCTTTTGCCGTTGGTTTTGATATTGATGATACAACACTATTTAGCTCGCCTGTTTTTTACCGCGGCCAGCAAGAGTTTTCACCTAATGGTTATTCTTATTTAACAAACCAAAAATTTTGGGATAAAGCGAACTGTGGCTGGGATCAATTCAGCATGCCTAAACACATAGCACAAGAATTGATTAAAATGCATCAAGATCGCGGTGATAGTATCTACTTCATTACCGGCCGTACTGGTTCTAAATGTCATTTCACCACAAAATATCTAAAGAAAACGTTCGATATCAAAAATATGCATGATGTGATTTTTGCAGGGTCTAGCCGAACTGAATACACAAAAACACCGTACATTAAAGAACACGACATCAAAATCTATTATGGTGACGCTGACGGCGATATTATTTCAGCACGAAATGCAGGTGCAGAAGGTATTCGTGTAATGCGCGCTGCTAACTCCAGCTACAAACCAATTCCTAAAAACGGTATTTATGGCGAGCGAGTACTAAAAGACTCTCAATACTAGAGCTCACCTCTACGAATAAACCAAAAGCCGCACTTCAAATGAATGGCGGCTTTTATATTTTTTTAGCGCTAATAGAGCGACTACGAACTAACGTATACGATCAGCATAAACCTATCATGATTTTTATCAGCCGTAGGCTATTTAGACTCTGTTAACAATAAACCAGACACCTCTTGCACCGCCGCTCAAGGTTGCTCAAACCCTTCTTCCAGCGTGGCATCACCTCGCAACCACAACTCAATGCCAGACCAAGTACTAGATAACAATATATCTGACAAAACATTTAATACAAAAGAGCTGTATTCTGGGCATTTCTTGGCCAGAATCGCCCTCAATTCATCATGTAGTGACACCATTCCAGCCAAACGAATTTGGCTTATTTTAGGATGCTTATCCATTAGCTTCTGCATAGTAACCAACTCAGCTCATTACGATTCGGATTCCCTTCCCCCCAGTCGGGGTGAGACAGGTCTCTTTCAACCTGATGGGTTTGCCAGCTTCGCTTATAAACAAAAAAGGGAGCGATCATCATCGCTCCCTTTTCTTTAAGTACACCTAATATGCTTTAAGCAGCGGCTCGTTCCGCCACGGAGCGGTTATCCAAGTAACCACTAAAGCGCGTTAAAACAAACGCCACCAGCACAATAACGCCGCCGACCCATGCGGTGTCTATTAGTTGGAATTTATCCACTATGTGGCCACCAATAAGCGCACCAAGCGCAATTCCCACATTAAACGCCGCAATATTCAGTCCAGAGGCGACGTCTACCGCATGTGGCGCTTCTCGCTCAGCAATCTGCACCACATAGACTTGTAGTCCTGGCACATTACCAAAGGCAAAGGCTCCCAAAATCAATACCGTTGCTAATGCCAACCATGGATAAGGCGCTGTAAAGTAAAATAAGAAAAGTACCGCCGCTAATGCTACAAAAAGGTAAGACAAAGCCGACACAGGTCCCATGCGATCCGCCATTCTGCCGCCGTAAATATTACCAACCGCCACAGACACACCATAAACCAGCATGATTAAACCAATCGCAGAAGAGGGAAAGCCACTCACCGACTCAAGAATAGAAGCCAGAAAGGTAAAGGCAACAAACGTGCCGCCGTAGCCTATCGCGGTCATCGCATAGACCAACAACAAACGCGGTTTCGCCAATACAGACAACTGTTTCACCAAGCTCGCACTGGCAGATTGAGGCAAGTTATTAGGTACTAAGATCGCGCTGCCAATCATGGCAACTAAACCAAGAGCAGACACCACTAAAAAGGTCGCACGCCAACCAAAGTGCTGACCGATCCAAGTTCCTAAAGGCACCCCTGTCACCAAGGCAACCGTTAAGCCGGTAAACATCAAAGCAATCGCACTGGCTTCTTTTTCTTTCGACACCAAGCGAGTCGCTATCGTCGAACCAATAGAAAAGAACACACCATGGGCTAAGCCGGTTAATATTCTGGCGGTAATCAAGGCCTCATAGCTAGGTGCAATCCACGCCAGCATATTACCAAGAATAAACAAGCTCATTAAACCAATCAGCAGCCATTTTCGGTTTAACTTACCTGTTAACGCCGTTAATACAGGGGCGCCAACGGCCACACCTAGCGCGTATAAGCTGACCAGCAAACCTGCACTTGGCAAGCTCACAGAAAGATCGTTTGCAATGGTTGGGATCAAGCCAACAATAACAAATTCAGTCGTACCAATTGCAAAGGCGCTGAGCGCCAGTGCCCAAAGAGCAAGCGGCATAATAATGCACTCCTATTAAAAATGAGGTTCAAGTTTTGTTGGAGTGGAGTATGAAGCTTGTTAATATTTACAAAAACAGCATTAATAACAAATCACCTTTTCATAATCGACAACAATATACGAGTGATGCAAGATGAATGGTATACGCTCAAAGACAGAAGACTTAGAAATACTCCTTGCCGTCGCGGATCATGGGGGCTTTTCTGCCGCGGCCAATGCGCTCGACATACAAGTCGCCAAGGTTTCTCGTGCCATCTCACGCCTTGAGCAAGAGCACGCCTGCAGCCTGTTTACTCGTACCACTCGAAAGGTCACAGTGACTCAAGAAGGCGAGCAATTTATTCGCTCGATTCGTGATGCAATGAAGCAAATAATGGGCGCGGAATTCGCCCTCACTGAACAAAAAATACGCCCTAGTGGCCGTTTACGAATCGACGCTGCCAGCCCCTTTGTTCTTCATCAGATTGTTCCTTTGATCAAGCCGTTTCGAATCGCCTATCCAGACATCGAATTAGAGCTGGTATCAAATGACAGCATTATTGATTTGATCGAAAAACGCACCGACCTAGCCATTCGGATCGGCGGCTTAAGTGACTCAGGACTGTACGCGTCACTGCTTGGACGCAGCCCTTTGCATTTAGTGGCTGCGCCTGAATATCTCATGCGCTCAGGCACCCCTAGCACACTGGATGAGCTAAGCCAGCACGATATTATTGGCTTCTCTGATAGTGCGAACTTAAACAAGCTACCCAATACCCCTCCCGTCAATCTGGCGGTTAGCATCAAAGCCAACAGCGGAGAGACCATTCGCCAGCTGTGCTTAGAGGGTAACGGCATTGCCCTGCTGTCTCATTTTATGATTGCCAATGATCTTCAATCTGGCCGCCTAGTTAACTTACTGCCAGACACCATCCAGACACCAAACCCACGAGAATTGATTCAAGCTGTGTATTACAAGCACACAGCACTTGCCTCTAGAATCGACGCGTTTTTGCAGTTTATTGCAGGAAAACTCAGCTTTTAACGTTTTTCAAAGCCATAAAAAAGGGCTAACCATGTTAGCCCTTTTGCTTAATCAATAACGATTCAATCGAGTCGAATTAGTCGAGTAAACCATCAAAGTCGGAAGCGTCATGACGCTCTAGCAGTTTGGCTCCGTCACCAAACCCTTTATTGACGATGCGTCCGCGCTGAACCGCTGGGCGTGCTTCAATTTGTTTTGCCCAACGCATCACGTTTTTGTAGCTTGCTACGTCCAAAAACTCAGCAGCATCGTACAGATTACCTAATACTAGGTTGCCATACCAAGGCCAAATCGCGATGTCTGCAATCGAGTACTCTTCACCTGCAAAGTATTCATTGTTTGCTAAATGCTGATCAAGTACGTCTAACTCACGCTTTACTTCCATTGAAAAACGATCAATTGGGTACTGCATTTTAGACGGTGCGTAGGCATAAAAATGACCAAAACCGCCACCTAAATAAGGCGCTGAACCCATTTGCCAGAATAGCCAATTACGGCATTCTGTTTTGGCTTTAAAGTCACTCGGCACAAGCGCATCAAACTTTTCCGCCAGATACTGCAAAATAGCACCTGACTCAAATACGCGTGTTGGCGGTGTTGTGCTGTGATCCATTAAAGCGGGGATTTTTGAGTTTGGATTAATCTCTACAAAACCGGAACCGAACTGATCACCCTCACCAATGTTAATCAAATAAGCATCGTATTCGGCGGCGTCGATACCCATTGCCAACAACTCTTCCAGCATGATCGTCACTTTCTGACCATTCGGTGTTGCTAAAGAATGCAACTGAAGTGAGTGCTTGCCTACCGGCAACACCTTTTCATGGGTTGCTCCTGCTGTAGGTCGGTTAGTGCTAGCAAATTTACCACCATTTTCAGACTCCCATTGCCAAACCTTTGGCGGGACGTAATTTGTATCAGAACTCATAAATTCTCCTAAGCGTCTTTTCGCAAACCAAGTAGAAAAGCCTTTGTCACCCAATGGCATACAAATGTTAACTGGCTTATCCGTAGTCTCTATCTATATGGGACCTTGCTTAAGGTTAACAAGGCTGCTGCCAGCAAGGCTTAACCACGCCAACAGTGAACGCTAAAATAATGACACAAAAAATCCTTTGTGCACTAGAGCACAAAGGATGAATAAATGGGGAAGTAAAAGCCTTATTTCTCGACAAAAGCCCGTTCGATAACGTAATCCCCTGGCACACCGATCTTAGGCGATTCGTTAAATCCTCGCTGATCCAATAAAGCGGCGGTGTCTTTAAGCATGTGCGGGCTACCACAAATCATCACACGATCATTTTCTGGGCTCAACGGTGGCAAGCCAATATCGTCAAACAATTTTCCACTGTTGATCAAATCGGTCAAACGCCCTTGGTTACGAAACGGTTCTCGCGTCACGGTTGGGTAGTAGATCAATTTCTCTTTCACTAGATCACCAAAGTATTCGTTATTCGGCAGCTCGTTTTCAATAAAGTCCGCATAAGCCAATTCACTAACGTGACGAACACCATGCACTAGGATGATTTTCTCGTACTCATCGTAGGCTTCAAAATCTTGAATCACACTTAGAAAGGGGGCTAGACCCGTTCCTGTTGATAAAAGATAAAGATGTTTACCCGGATGAAGATCACGTGTTACCAAGGTGCCTGTTGGCTTGCGGCTCACTAAAATGTCATCGCCTGCTTTCAGATGCTGCAAACGAGATGTCAAAGGGCCATCGGCTACTTTGATGCTAAAGAACTCTAAGTGCTCACTGTAATTTGGACTAGCGATACTGTAGGCACGCATCAAAGGTCGAGTATCTGTTTCCAAACCAATCATCACGAATTGACCATTATCAAAACGTAGACTCGGATCTCGTGTCACTTTAAAGCTAAAAAGATTATCGTCCCAATGATGGACGCTCAACACTTGTTCTGTTGCAAATGCACTCATGGTTATCCTGTTTTAAATCTATAAGAGGGTTTAGCTGAGGGTTAAAAAGACGTCAGCATTTCATTGTCGTCTATTTTATAAACGACTATAGTATTTGTTAAGTTGATTATTTAGATATTATCCATCTATAAAATAGATATAGCCCTTATGAAATTCACTTTAAGACAACTCGAAATATTTGTCGCTGTTTCGCGAACGGGTAGCGTATCTAGAGCTGCCGAAAAACTGTTCATGTCTCAATCTGCCACTAGCACGGCATTGGGCGAACTCGAACGTCAATACAACTCGCAATTATTTGATCGAGTAGGAAAATCTCTTAAAATAAATGAGATGGGACGTCGTATATTACCCCTTGCCGTAGAACTTTTGGATCGAGCAGAAGACATTAATAACACGTTAAAAGGACACCAAGGTTATGGCTTGATGAAAGTTGGAGCCACCTTAACCATAGGTAACTATCTTGCGGCGTTATTAATCGCCGAATTCCTTCATTTACATTCAGATAGCCAAATTAAATTAGAAGTACACAACACTAGTACTATTATTCAACAAATCAGTAACTACGAACTCGATATAGGTTTAATAGAAGGCGCTTGCCATCACCCGGACATTGAAGTGGAAAAATGGATGGCTGATGAGCTCGTCGTTTTCTGCTCTCCAGAGAATCCTTTGGCGTCATTAGAACAGGTCACAATGGATGAGCTAATTAAGACGCCTTGGATATTAAGAGAAAAAGGCTCTGGGACACGCGAAACATTTGATCATGCTTTTCATCATTATCACGCTCAACTTAATATTCGCTTAGAGCTGGAACATACCGAAGCCATCAAACGCGCGGTTGAGTCTGGTTTGGGCATTGGTTGTATTTCACGCCTAGCCTTAAAAGACGCCTTTCGACGAGGTAGCCTAGTCCCGATTGAAACACCTAATTTAGATTTACAGCGCTACTTCTACTTCCTTTGGCACAAGAAAAAACACCAAACACCTGGCATGCGAGAGTTTCTCACCTTATGTAGAGAGATAACGGAAGGCATAGAGCGCAGTGATCAAGTAGATTTATCCCGCATCCATAATGACTAGCAAATGTAAGCGTCTCTAAATCAGCTCGTCTACCCATCTGCTTGGACGCACTGACGTTTGCTGGACCGTTGTAACTATTTCAAACAACATGAATAAACTACACATAATAGAAATAGAAACCTAAAAAACGGGTCTTGGCATCATGATAACGTTTTCGGATCTAAGAAATTAAATTCGTTCGCATGTTAATAAAGCGACAGTTTTACTGATCTTTTCGCATAGAAAATGAAGGAAAGATGAAGAAAACGCCGCCAAACTAAAACTGGCACACACCTTGTTACTTATCTTAATCAAGCGATACAGCTTGTTTAATTATTTGAAAAAGTAACTGAGGAGTAAGCACATGAAGAACTTCATTCCCGCACTTGCAACCACTATCGCGTTAGCTTCTTTTAGCACAATAGCCAGCGCAGATGAGACACCAGCCAACACTCACGGATTTTATGTTGGTGGTAATTACGGTTATTTAAAACTAGATGGCGACGATAACTTTGATCAAGACAGTAACCACGATGTGAAACAGGGTGTCATCGGTTATCGCATTAACCAATACCTCGCATTAGAAGGCAGTTATATCGATTTCGGACGCTATGGCAATGACGTCACTAGTGCAAAAACAGACGGCTATACTGCTGCTGTGAAAGGTACCATCCCTGTCGGCAATCGAGTGGAGTTGTTCGCGAAAGCAGGTCAGCTTTGGTATTCAACCGATTATTCCGTTGCCTCATACAATGACAGCTCCAACGATACTGGCGTCTTCGCTGGTGCAGGTGTTGGCTTCAAAGTGACTAATAATTTCCTAGTCAACGCTCAGTACACTTGGTATGACATGGATCTGGACGCGAAAAGCGCGACCGACAGCTCTAGTACCCGTACTAATACGGACTTTAACCAAGCTAGCGTAGGTGCAGAATACCGTTTCTAATCGCTATTTGCTCGACAAGTATTACTTGTCGAGCATCATTAGGCGGTTAAAAAACTAGCCTAATTTTGGCGCATCAAAATCTTCTGGTTCATCTGAATACACGCACACATTCCAATCTTCGATTAAGCCATCGCTCGATTTACATTGGCTTTCAAAAAATGCCACCAATTCGCTACGCTGGTTATGCGCTTCGAACGATGCCATGTCTTTCCAAATTTCATTAAAAACAAGAGGGAAACTGGTTCCAGTGGCCATAGGGCAGGCGATTTGGCGCGTGACGCGATATTGGATACAGCCGTCTTCACGTAGCGCATTGGCTTCAAGTCCCTGTAATAACTTGAACACGGCCTTTTCTTGACCTTTTTTGGGTAAAAACTGCGCAACACAATACACTTTACTAGACATAAATAAGCCCTTTCAAAAAAATGGAAAATCCTTTTTGATCTTATGATAAAAAGTCATTCGACCATAACCAATGGTCAACGTACAAACAAGCTCACTGACAACACTTCCCCATGTTGTTCTCTTTGTGCAGAAAAATGCGAAAGATAATAACGACCTTCCATTTTGGTGACTGTCTAATTACTATCTGACCCTATCATTCCCAAGGTAATACCACTATGAACCCTATTATTGACGCTCAATTAGCCCACAAATCCATTCGTAAGTATCTGAATAAAGACATTGAACCAACGCTATTACATGAACTGATTCATAGTGCACAAGGAGCCGCCTCCTCTAGTTTTATCCAAGCCTATTCATTAGTACAAGTCACCAACAGCGAAAACCGCAAGAAGATCGCCACCTTAGCAGGCGGCCAAAAATGGGTAGAATCCGCGCCTGAGTTTTTAGTGATTTGTGCGGATCTAAGTCGAGTAGAATATGCCTGTGTAGAGCAAGGTCTTGGCGCTCTTGAAGGTTACGCTGAGCACTTTCTAGCGGCTACGGTTGATGCGGCCTTAATGGCACAAAACCTAATGCTAGCAGCGGAATCTGTTGGCCTTGGGGCTGTTTTTATCGGCGGCATTCGTAATGACCCAGCACAAGTCTCTGAGCTGCTTGCCTTACCTGAACAGGTTTATCCTGTCTTTGGACTTTGCCTTGGTTACCCTGATGCCGAGCCGGATGTAAAACCTCGCCTACCAGTAGACGTAATCCTTCATACCGACCGTTACGATGCTTCTCGTTGCGAAGCTGATGTCAAAGCGTATGACAACCAAATGGAGGCGTATTACCAAAGTCGTGGCGACAACCAAAAAGTTAGCAACTGGTCAGAGCAAACGGCCGCAGCCGTACAGAAAAAGAAACGTGAGCACATGCTAGGATTCTTACAAGAACGCGGTTTTCTAAAACGCTAAAAACACTAGAAAATTACCCTTATTCATACCAAAAAGCGCGACTCACCCTGTCGCGCTTTTTTATTACTTGCTTACTAAAGCACCATGTTAAAGCTAGTGATTTAGCCTATTCATTGGAGAAAGCGCATCAATCAACTCATTCGATTCACCCGCCATTGCTTTGACCAACAAATCTGACGTGGTTGGACCAAGAGTAAAGCCTTGATGACCATGCCCAAAATGAAACCATAATCCAGTATGGTTGGGAGCGGCTCCCACCAGCGGTAACATATCCGGCATACAAGGTCGCGTTCCCATCCACTGTGGCTCGTCAACCTTTTTACCTAGGTCCATTATTTCATTTAACGCCTTAGTACCGCGCGCCAACTGGCTAATTTCTATTGGCGAGTCCATTGGCACCAAAGCTGCGCCTGTTGTTACTCGCAAGCCTTTCGTCATTGGTGCAGCCAACACACCATTTTCCACATCAAGAAAAGGACGAATCAGAGAAGCTTGTGTATCAAAATGCCCATGATAACCACGTTTATAAATCATCGGGATTTTGTAACCAAAACGTTTCAGCAATTCAGGTGACCAAGGACCTAAAGCAACCACCACGTTCTCTGCGTGCAAATCACCTTCATTGGTTAAAACCTGCCAGCCTGAAACCGTATGTTTCAGTGTATTTGCGTCACCTGAAACAAACCTTCCGCCACGAGATAAAAATAAGTCACAGTAAGCCTTAGTTAAATCACCCGGAGAATGACAGCTCCAACTCTGGTCAAAATGCACCACACCAGCAGGATCTGCCGTTAAAGCAGGCTCTTCTTGGCGATAGCTTTTACCATCGATAATACGTGAAGTGACACCATACTCACTGTCTAAAAAGGCCGCTTTTTTCGTTGCTTTCTCAAACGCCTCAGGCTCACGATAAAGCATCGCTAAACCATTACGTTCGATAAGATGCTCTGATTTAGAATCGCGAATTAAGTCAGCATGATCTGCTGTAGAACGACCCGTTAATTGAGAGTAAATGTGAGAGATTTTCGCATGTTTCTGAGGGGATGAATGCCGAAAATACGACCAAAGAGCGGGGGCCATTTTCAATGCACCACCTACTCGCCAAGTCACATCATTACTGATTTCTAATGAATACCGAAACAACGTTAATAAATCTCTTGGTAAAGCGTAAGGTTCTGCCGCCTCAACCTGAATAATACCAGCATTACCATAACTGGTTTCACAGCCTGCATCAGTCCGATCTATTATCGTCACTGTGTGCCCTTCTGCCTGCAGCGCCAAAGCGCTACTTACACCGACCATTCCCGCACCAAGAACAAGAAAATCTGCCATATCGCGACCTCGATATTATTCCAGCGTATTTAAATCATTGTATTTTTACTATCGTTATACATTCCTACATCACGCTATAGACTTCAACCTGAAATTCCTATTTCCATCCGACAATATTGGTGATTTGGTGCATTCGTAGCGTTTTAACCATGTCCATTACGACCCATGCTGTTGAGCAAGCACCCGTAAGCGGCTTTTGAATTCAGAACGATCAACATAACAACCATGTAAATGACGGCGACCGCTGGTGTCTTCAAATTTGTTACGCCCGTGCAGCACGCGTCGGTTATCAAACACCACCATTTGGCCCGCTTGTAATTTGAGCTCGATTTTAAAGCGCTCATCACGAAAACGTGCCATCAGGTTACGATAAGCAAGGTAATAATCACGCATAATGTCACTGGGTAAGTCAAAAACTGCGGCGATATGTGCGTTGTATTTCACTTCAACAATATTGCCGAAATCATCGACGTTGATCACGCTATGGTGTTGGCGAATATCCTGCTCTTGATCATGGTAACGAAAAGGAATGACTTGCTCGGACAATAACGTAAAGTGATCGGGGCACTGTTCACGCAACTCTTCAGCCACTCGTAAGCCATCAACAAACGTGGACTCTCCGCCTTCGCATTCATTGGCTAGGCAATGTAAAAACTGGTAACCCGGTGGGGTTTCCTGATTGGGCAAATCCGTGTGAAGTGGTAAGGAAATCGAGGTGTAAGCCAAATTAATGGGAGACTCAACAGATACTACATCAAACGTGGTGCCAAAATTTGTCTGACGCAAATAATCTATACGAGTTGCCAACGACACAGTCGATTCAGTGGTGTCTGGCATGCCTTCAATAATGGTTAAGCCAAGCTTATCTAGCGCCACCATCCACTGATACAGCGCCTTATCATCACTAATCACGGCGTCATAATGGGCTCGTGGAATGCTCTGAAGAAAGGACGAATCCCAGCTTTGATAACCACTAATATGGCGTACTTGATCCACACGAGAATAGTCATGTTCATGGAGCCACGACCATAAAAAAGCGCTTTTATGCCCGCCTTCTGACCAGATAATATCCAGACTCATCTCACCAATCTGAACACTCAACGGATGAATGTCTTCACTCACACTCAACAAGTCAAAATCTCGCTCTTGTGTATCAGAATGAAACGCAGAAGAGCAATTGTCTCTTAGCCAAATATAGTGATAAAGAGACTCTGAGCCATCATCCCACGTAACCGTTAAGCTGTGTTCTTCCTGTTGAACTGACGCTATTCGTCTATTGGTAAGCCGGCTATTTGAATGGCTAATATTGGCGATCATGGAGCGCTCCTGAGGGCAAAAAATTCATCGACTCAAATCATAGGACCATGCTAGATCTATTGTATTTTTTATTCAAACAACATATTTTGACAAAGTTGATAAGCAATTGTGATGGATCAGTATGAAAACAGACCTTCCTCCCATGAACTGGGTCAAAACCTTTGAAGTGGCTGCTCGCCTGCTGAATTTTAGTGCGGCGGCGCGTGAACTCAACATGACACAATCCGCTGTTAGCCAGCAGATTAAGCTACTCGAGCATCATTTAGGCGATCCCTTGTTTATTCGAAAACACAGAAAAGTCAGCCTCACGAATAGTGGGCTCGCGTATCTTCCTGTGGTACAAGGCGTGTTGAATAATGTGCAGCGCAAAACGGCAGATATTTTTTCTCCCATTGGAAAAGGCCGCTTAGTATTGAATGTGAATTACGCTTTTTCGTCGCTCTGGCTAACCCATCACCTTTATAAGTTTTGCGCACGTTATCCGGGGATTAGGCTGCAATTAATGCACTCGAATTGGGAAAGCGATTTTTCTGAAAGCAGCTACGACTTGTCTATCATGAATGGCAATGGTCGCTGGCCCGGACTGAACTTAGAGGCTCTGCTGCAAGCCAATGTGCAGGCCTTTTGCTCGCCTAACCTTGCCAAACATATCGACTCGCCTAATGACCTCCTTTCATTACCACTCATTGAAGTCATGGGCAGTAGCCACTCTTGGTCTCAATGGTTTGAAAAAGTAGGCATCGACATGGACGATAGCAAGGTCGTGTGCCACAAGGTAGACACCCTAACCGCCGCAACCCAAATGGTAACATCCGGACTTGGCGTGATGCTCGCTTACCCAGATTTCTTTATCGGAGAAGAGTTTGAAGACACATTATGCTCTCCTTTCAAGGTTCAGTTGCCCACAGAAGACAATTACTTCCTTGCCTTTCCTGAAGGCAAACCGCTGTCTAAATCCGCCACGGTTTTTCGCGACTGGCTGCTTGAAGAACTAAGAATCGTCGCTATCAATGTCTCCTAACACTCTGTAATGAAAAGGCTATTTATCTTTGGTTTCTTCCAATGCGCTGCTGTCGATAAAGCCTTTTTCTACCAATTGCGTGAGCAGAACTTTGGTTTGTTCTCGAAATAAGTCTCTAAGGAGGCGCACTGTCGGTGTAATTGACTGGCGGCTAGAACAAATTAACCAAAGCTCGCCTTGAGCAACTTTATAATCCTGCATCAATGGCAAAAGACGACCCGTTAGCAGATCATTAGTAATATCTAGCGAGGATTTAATCGCTACACCTTTTCCTGCGATACACCAACGCCTCACTAGATCACCATCGTTTGCAGCACAATACGCTTTAGGTTTCACCTTGTAGCTACGCTCGTTATCAGAGAAGCGCCATGTGTCGTTTAGAATGTCTTGCAGCTGGTAAAACAACCCCTTGTGGCTCAAGAGATCCTTTGGCTGTAATGGCATGTCGTGCTGATCAATATAGTCTGGACTGGCCACCAGCAAGCGCGGCACATTACAAATTTTAAAACCATACAAATTCGAATCCGCAGGCGGCCCATAGCGCAGCGCCATATCCAAGGCATCCCGATAGAAATCGATATTACTGTCGCTGATGTGTGCTCTCAGCGTCACTTGTGGATGCTGCACCATAAAATCGTCAATCCAAGGAATCGCAAGGTTGCGACCTAAATCGGATGAGACAGCAATACGAATCTCACCACTAATAATATCTAGATCGTTATGGATAGTTTGCTTGGCTTGCTCAAGTAACGATAATGCCTCTGCGCATTGTGGCAAATATCGCTCCCCAGCACTCGATAAACGCAAATGCCGTGTCGTCCGCACAAACAATTCCACCCCTAATGACGCTTCAATTCGTTTCACCGCGGCGCTGGCTGTGGCCATTTGCATATCGAGGTGTCGCGCCGCGGCCGTAATGCTACGGAACTCCGCAACGTTCAATACCACTCGGAGATCTTCAAGTTGCATAATTCCGCCTTTCTCATAAAAATGTCATGAAAAGATTATCAAATAAGAATTGATAATAATTCAATAAAAACCATGTTTTTCATTCGATAAAGAAGCGTTACTATAGCGCCATCTTACTTGGTAAACGCCAAGCTATTTCTTTTTAGGGAAGCAAACATGTCAAACCAGATCATTACTGAATTAGAAAAACGTCACACTGTAAAACATTACGATGCCTCTAAACGCATTTCACAAGCGGATTTAGAGACTATTTACGAAGCGATTCGCCTATCTCCGTCTTCTATCAATTCACAACCTTGGAAATTCATTGTGATTGAAAGTGACGAAGCGAAACAACGTTTCCACGATACTTTTGCAAACAAATTCCAGTTCAACCAAAAACACGCTAAAGCCGCGTCACACACTATTCTTTTCGCTCAGAAAAAACAGTACACACGTGATGATTACTCAAAAGTAATCGACGCCGACATCCAAGCAGGCCGCACTAAAGCAGAAAACAAAGAACAAGCTTTTGGCGCTTTCGCTTTCGTTGACATGAACACAGACGATAAAGGCATCAACGCTCCTTGGACAAGAGCACAAACATACATTGCGCTGGGTAGCACAATGACAACGCTAGCTCGCATGGGCATCGACTCCACACCTATGGAAGGCGTTGATCACGAACTTATCAGTGAATTGTTCCCTGAACTTGAAGGCTACCAGTGCGACGTTGCATTAGCGATGGGTTATAACGATCCAGAAAACGACTACAATGCCGCGCTACCAAAATCTCGTCTAGCACTAGCAGACGTTATGACTGTTCTGTAATACTGCCATCAAGTATTGCACTTATTAGCTGAAGCTAGATAGTCAAAAAAAGCAAACCATGAATTTGGTTTGCTTTTTTTATGGGCGTTTTATGACACAAAAAACCGTCTAATCTTGTTCTAGTTCTAGTTCTGGCTATTACTTTCTAAAAGGGCAGAAACTGAATCGGACGGAGAGACAATAAAACTGACCACTTTATTTCGACCGCTTTCTTTGGCTTTATAAAGCAGATCATCCGCTTGTGCTATCAAGTCTCTGGGCTCCAAAAGCCGATTCGGTGTCATCTCCACTAAACCAATGCTGGCGGTCAAATACGGCGCAATAGGCGAGCATTCATTGAGTATTTTTAGCTGACGAATTTCCTCCAGCAACGCCTTGGACAACACCTCAGCCTCCAGCAAGGTCGTATAACTCCAAATAACCGCAAACTCTTCTCCACCATAGCGGGCACAGACATCGCCCGTGCGTCGAGCAAAGTTTTTTAACAATGAACTCACCGCGATTAAACAATCATCCCCACTTTGATGACCATAATTATCGTTGAGCAATTTAAAATGGTCTAGGTCGATCACCGCCAAACTTATCGACTGCTTCAGGGTTAAACATTGCTGCCATTGTTCACTCAAAATCTCATCAAACGCCCGTCGGTTATAAATGTTGGTCAGGCCATCTCGACGCGCCAGCTTTTCCACCGCTTTTTCAGCCAGTTTCCTCTCGGTAACATCCTGATGGGAAATAACAAAAAAGCGCTCTTGTTTAAGCGCAAAAGGAGACACTCGCATGATAAACCAACGCTGTTCGTCAGCACTGTGACAAGGGTATTCTAAATTGAAATACGCCTCTTTTTGATCGATAACACTTTTAATCCCTGCCCCTGCTTGAATCCCAAATTCATCCCCTGCCAATGCAGCGCTATCGCAAACAGCAAGGTAATTCACCTTATTCCAATCAAGCGCGACGGAGCAAGCATTATCATTACCAAACTGAGCCCAACTGCGATTAATAAAACGGATATCTCCACACACATCAATCACCGCAATATTCTCTGCAACCGAGTCTAGAATTAATCTCAAAAAATCATCTGACTCTTCCACGTAAAGCTTCCTTATCCTAAAAAATCGCTCTATTAACCCTTGGTAGATCAACCCAATACGGTGAAAATCAGCCAGTTAAACGGGTCATGGCTTTTATTCTTTATACCGCTAAACACACAATAGCGTCGCATCAAAAAACACACTGTATGTAAGCCTAGTACAGCCTTAACAACATCACTATTCAGAATTGTAAGCTTTTGAAAAAGGCCCTAATCAAGACCTATTTTTAGAAAATATAGAAAACCCACTTAACCAAAAAGCCAAATTCGCCTTGGCGAGAAGGTCTGGTGGAAGATGAATCTATCTACAGTCAACGACGGTCAATAAAAACGCCCGTCTTTTACAAGACAGGCGTTTTTGTTTATTAACAATAGAGAGAGAGCTCAACATAAAAAAATTCAGCTCATAATAGAAAGAGATAAAAGCTAACTAAAGCTTAACTCTCAACAAAGCGTCCACCAGCGTACTAAGCGGTGTCTGGATCACGGGTAGTTTGTGTTCATCCAGTAGGTATTGGCCTTGCTTTACTAGCTCATCATTGAGGTAAGTGGCTTGCGAAAGCTCTAGCTGAATCGCATGAATACCTTTGGCTGGTTGGCCAAAGCCTCGGGTGATGTAGCCCCCTTTGAAGCGGCCATTGGCGACTTGACTATAGTCTGTTGATAAACACGCTTGAGCGCTTTTTAATACCGCAGGATCACAAGACTCACCGGCATTGGTGCCCCAGTTAAAGTCTGGTAATTTGCCTTCAAACAACATAGGCACTTCGGCGGCGATGCTGTGTGCATCCAGCAAAATAGCATAACCAAATTTCGCTTTAATACGCGCTAACTCATCTTCAATTTGCTGATGATATGGGCGCCAGATCTGTTCTTTGCATAGCGCATGATGGACATCGGTTGGCTCTTTTCCTGCCAAAAACGTCGGGCTTTCATCAAACAAGATCTCTGGAAACAAGCCCGTTGTCTTGCTTGCGTATAACGCGGCATCGTCATAAGGGCGATTAAGGTCAATGACATAGCGTGAATAATTCGCTGAGATCACACTCACACCCCGTGCCGCTAAATCACCATAAAGCTCTGGAATGTACCAGTCAGTATCCGGCAAGCGTTTCGCTTTGTCGGTCAGTAATTCCTCTTCTGTCGCTGTTAAGCGCAGTCCAGAGTGAGGCATACTAATTAACAGCGGCGAATCCCCTTGATGGAACTCAAAAGGCGATTCAATCCGATTATGAACAGGCTGAAGCTCTACATTACTCATGGGATACTCCGTGTTGGATACGTTGTTTTACTAATTGCCCACCTAACCAATAACAAAGTTCACCAGGACTTTCCACATCCCAGCAGACGAAGTCGGCCACTTTGCCCACTTCTAAAGAGCCATGGGAGTCACCGATCCCCAAGGCTTTTGCCGCATGAATCGTTGCTCCTGCGAGTGCTGCTTCAGGTGTCATACCAAATAAGGTGCACGCCATGTTCATCATCAAACGCAACGACAGCGCAGGCGATGTGCCTGGGTTCGCGTCCGTGGCAATAGCGATGTCTACGCCATATTGACGTAATAAATCCATCGGCGGCAATTGGGTTTCTTTCAAGGTGTAAAACGCCCCCGGTAACAACACAGCCACAGTGCCTGATTCAGCCATGGCTTTTACATCCGCCTCTTCCATAAACTCCAAGTGATCCGCTGACAACGCCTGATAAGACGCCGCCATCCTCGTGCCACCTAATGCCGAAAGCTGCTCCGCATGGATCTTAACCGGCAAGTCTAGCTCACGGGCTTTTTGGAAATAACGTTCAACCTGCTCAGTACTAAAGGCAATGCCTTCACAAAACGCATCGACCGCATCAGCAAGACCCAAAGCGGCCACTTTCGGCAATAGTGTCTCACATAGATAATCAATGTAGGCATCTTTATCGTCATATTCTGGCGGCATGGCATGAGCTGCCAAACAAGTTCGCTTAATGGTCACTGGAAATTGCTGCCCCAATAGCGTTGCCACTCGCAGCATTTTTAATTCGCTGTCTAATGACAAACCATAGCCCGATTTGATTTCGACGGTAGTCACACCATCCGCCATCAGGCTTTTTAAACGTCGCGTTGCACTGGTCATCAATTCGGCTTCACTGGCTGCACGAGTAGCGTTCACAGACGACGCTATCCCGCCGCCTTGTTTGGCAATGTCTTGATAACTCACGCCATTCAAACGCTGCTCAAATTCGCCCGCTCGATTACCACCAAACACCAAGTGCGTGTGACAATCGATCAAACCAGGCGTGATCCAACCACCATCGAGAGTGTGTTCTTGTTCTGTCTGATAAGCGGGTAATTTGTCGGCTTCGCCCAACCAAGCGATGCGACCATTAACCACACCAATGGCGGCGTTTTCAATCACACTGTAACGACCCTCTTTCATCGTCGCTAGGTGCGCGCCGCGCCACAGGCTATCTAGTATTAATGGCGTATCGTTTGTCATATCTTTCTCTTCTTCCTAAACCGCCAGACTTGGCAATAAACCGGCTGGCATGATCTCGTTATGCACCGCTTCTAATAACAGGTCATTGGCTTTTTCAATGTCGGTCGCAAAATAGCGGTCTTTATCGTAAAAAGGCACACGCGCACGCAATGTGGCACGAACTTCTTCAAGACGTTTGGTGGATTTCAATGGCGCACGGAAGTCCAATCCTTGTACCGCAGACAAAATCTCAACCGCCAAAATACCACGGGTATTTTCCGCCATGTCTTTCAAGCGGCGTGCCGCGAATGTCGCCATGGAAACATGATCTTCTTGGTTCGCCGACGTTGGTAAACTATCAACTGACGCTGGATGTGCGTAGCTTTTGTTTTCACTCGCCAATGCCGCTGCGGTAACTTGAGCGATCATAAAACCTGAGTTCACGCCACCATTGTCCACAAGAAAAGGCGGTAATTTACTTAAATTGCTGTCGATCAATAGCGCCATACGACGCTCAGACAAACTGCCAATTTCGGCAATGGCCAAGGCCAAATTATCCGCCGCCATGGCAACAGGTTCGGCGTGGAAGTTACCACCAGAAATAATGTCGCCACTTTCTGCAAATACCAATGGATTATCAGACACCGAGTTGGCTTCAACACACAAGACTTTCGCTGTGCTGCGAATTTGTTCCAAACACGCACCCATAACTTGTGGCTGACAACGCAGAGAATACGGATCTTGAACCTTCTCACAACCTTGATGAGAGTCACCCAGTTCACTGGTTTCGCCCAATAAATGGCGATACGCGGCCGCCGAATCAATTTGTGTTTGATGGCCACGAGCTTGATGAATACGATCATCAAACGGACTACGACTACCCAGTGCAGCTTCCACAGAAAGAGAGCCACAAACTACCGCTGAGGCAAACAAATCTTCTGCTTCAAACAGCCCTTCTAGGGCAAATGCCGTCGATGCTTGAGTACCATTTAACAGCGCCAAACCTTCTTTTGGCGCCAAGGCAATCGGCTCAAGTCCTGCAATAGACAAAGCGGCTTGACCTGAGATCACTTCGCCACGGTAACGGGCTTTGCCTTCTCCTAGCAAGATCGTACTCATGTGTGCCAACGGCGCTAAATCGCCCGATGCGCCTACTGAGCCTTTCTTTGGAATGCATGGATACACTTCTTTATTGATCAGCGTTAGCAAGGCTTGGATTACTTTTAAACGAATACCAGAAAAACCTCGCGCTAGACTGTTTACTTTCAGCGCCATGATCAGTTTCACGGTTTTATCGTCCATCAATTGGCCTATTCCCGCCGCATGAGACAAAACAATACTGCGTTGCAATTGATCCAAATCTTCTGGTGCAATTCGGGTATTTGCCAACAAACCAAAACCAGTATTAATCCCATAGACGGTACGATTTTCTGCAATCACGTCATTGACCACTTGAGTGCTTGCGTGGATCGCAGGAAACGAACTTTCGTCTAAGCTCAACTTTACCGAGCGACGGCTGATTTGGCGTAATTCATTTAGCGTCAACTGACCTGGTTTAATCATTAATTCAAACATGATGATCCTTAATTTTAATTCTCTGCGTTGCAATGTTGTTCGCACCAACGCCTAGGATTTTTATTTTGTTTGGTTGCCCGTAATCATCGGCAAATTCAAGCCTTGCTCTTTCGCGCAGTCAATCGCGATATCGTAGCCCGCATCTGCGTGACGCATAACGCCTGTAGCTGGGTCATTGTGAAGAACACGAGCAATACGCTCAGCCGCATCATCACTGCCATCACACACAATCACCATACCGGAATGTTGTGAGAAGCCCATGCCAACGCCGCCGCCGTGGTGCAAAGACACCCAAGTAGCGCCTGAGGCTGTGTTCAACAAAGCGTTCAATAATGGCCAATCCGATACCGCATCAGAACCGTCCTGCATTGCTTCTGTTTCTCGATTTGGGCTTGCTACTGAACCAGAATCCAAATGATCTCGGCCGATCACAATAGGCGCTGACAATTCACCGCTGCGAACCATCTCATTAAATGCCAACCCAAGCTTCGCGCGCTGACCTAAACCAACCCAACAAATACGCGCAGGAAGACCTTGGAACTGAATACGTTCACGCGCCATGTCTAACCAATGATGAAGATGTTTATCATCAGCAATCACTTCTTTTACTTTCGCATCGGTTTTATAAATATCTTCTGGGTCACCAGATAACGCTACCCAACGGAATGGACCAATACCGCGACAGAACAACGGACGAATGTACGCAGGCACAAAACCTGGGAAATCAAACGCATTTTCTACGCCTTCTTCCATCGCCATTTGGCGGATATTATTGCCGTAGTCAAACGTTGGTATGCCTATTTTTTGAAAATCCAACATCGCTTGAACATGCTTCGCCATAGATTGCTTCGCGGCCGTCACTACCTCTTTTGGCTGTGTTTTTGCCTTCTCACGATACTCATCCCAGCTCATGCCGATCGGTAAATAACCGTTCAAAGGATCATGGGCAGACGTTTGGTCGGTCACCATATCGGGGCGTACTCCGCGTTTTACCATTTCAGGCAAAATCTCAGCGGCATTACCACAAAGCGCAATCGATACGGCTTTGCCTTCTGCTGTGTATTTTTTGATGCGCGCTAGTGCGTCGTCTAAATCCGTCGCTTGCTCATCCACATAGCGTGTACGTAAACGGAAATCGATGCTGGTCTGCTGACATTCAATGTTCAATGAACACGCACCGGCTAAGGTCGCCGCCAATGGCTGAGCGCCACCCATACCACCAAGCCCTGCTGTTAATACCCAACGACCGGTTAAATTGCCATCGTAATGTTGACGACCCGCTTCAACGAAAGTTTCATAGGTACCTTGTACTATGCCCTGACTACCGATGTAGATCCAAGAGCCCGCCGTCATTTGGCCATACATTGCCAAACCTTTCACATCCAACTCATTAAAATGTTCCCAGTTAGCCCAATGTGGCACTAGGTTTGAGTTTGCAATCAGCACCCGTGGCGCGTTGCTGTGAGTTTTAAACACGCCGACCGGCTTACCTGACTGGACCAATAAAGTTTCGTCATCTTCTAGCTCAGTTAGGGATTCAACGATTTTGTCGTAGCTTTCCCAGTCACGAGCGGCGCGACCAATGCCACCATAAACGACTAAGTTTTCTGGGTTTTCTGCTACATCAGGATCTAGGTTATTCATTAGCATGCGCATTGGCGCTTCGGTGAACCAAGATTTAGCCGTCAGCTTTGTACCCGTTGCAGCTTTAACGACACCAGCACGATAGCGTTTTTGAGTAATCGTTTGTTTAGTCATTTTTGCACCTTTTAAAAGAAAGCCAATTAGGCATCTTGAGATAAAACAGAACCTACATGTATATACAATTAATATAAAGATAAAATCTAACATTTATAGTTGCAAGTCTTTTTTCTACAAAACATCGGAAAAATACACTCAGACTCGGACGAAAAGCACCAAAAAACGCGTCAATCCCTTATAAAACAAGGAGTCTATTCAGCTGATAAATAAGTCGATTTAAAACAGACAAAAACAAACTTGTATATACATTATTTTATCTATTACACTCAAACTATTCTAATTAACCTAGGAATTAACAGTGAACAGCCTTAATCAAGCCAATTCTGACCTTCAACACTTCTTTGCGGAACGCGCCTTACTGCCATCAGGTTGGGCGGATAATGTGCTTTTTTCTGTTAAAAACGGTCGATTTCATTCATTTTCAACAAACTGCGCAGCAACCGATCAGGCCACAACTTTGTCGGGGCCGGTGTTGCCGACCATGGCCAACGTTCACTCTCACGCCTTCCAGCGGATCATGGCAGGCGCTGCAGAAGTCAGCCTTAACCCAAACGATAGTTTTTGGAGTTGGCGTGATCTGATGTATAAAATCGTCCAAAAACTCACTCCAGACGATGCGCACATTATTGCGAAGCAGCTCTACATCGACATGCTAAAAGCAGGCTATACCCAAGTCGGAGAGTTTCATTACTTACACCACGACATCGGTGGTAAGCATTATGGACAGCTCGGTGAAATGTCGAATCAACTCATCAGTGCCGCTGATGACGCAGGCATGGGATTAACCTTGCTGCCGGTACTCTATAGCCACTCAGGCTTTGGCGGGCAAGCCCCCAACGCAGGGCAAGCACGCTTTATTCACTCCACCGATTCTTATTTAACCTTGCACCAAGCGTGCGCGGAAAAATTAGCCAATCACGCGACTCATAAGTTAGGGATCTGCTTTCATTCATTACGCGCGGTCACTAAGTCACAAATTGACACCGTGTTGCAGACACTCAATACGACGCCTCACAAAACAAGTCCGATCCACATTCACATCGCAGAGCAACAAAAAGAAGTACAAGACAGCGTGAGTTGGAGCGGACAGCGTCCGGTGGAATGGCTGCATAACGAAATCGGTTTGAACGATCGCTGGTGTCTGGTGCATGCGACCCATTTAACGGATACCGAGCGCCAAGCCATCGCCACCAGCCAAGCGATTGCCGGACTTTGTCCGACCACAGAGGCCAACCTAGGTGACGGTATTTTCCCTGGGGTTGAGTTTGAACAAGAACAAGGACGCTGGGGTATTGGCTCTGACAGCCATGTGAGCTTGTCTATTGTCGAAGAGCTACGTACTCTAGAATACGGCCAACGCTTACGCGATCAGCAACGCAACCGGTTATACCGACCAGAGCAAACCAGCGTTGGCGACAATCTCTACCAGCAAGCATTATTAGGCGGCAATCAAGCCTGTGATGTGTCTTTGGGCTTGGCCGTTGGCCATCGCGCAGATTTTATGGTGCTTGATGAAAGCCAGCCGTTTATCGCCGCTAGCGAGAGTAAAGACTTACTAAATCGCTGGTTATTCGCGACCAATGAAAACCTAGTAAAAGACGTATTCGTGGCAGGCCAACAGCGCATCAAAAACTTCCACCACGAAGAGGAAGAAGCCAGCCGATGTGCCTTTATTCAAATCATTAAAAAGGTGATGTATGACGCTTAATACTCCGCTTCACTATCAAATTATTAAACAAGATAGTTACCTGCGAATGCCATGGAAAAATGGCTTAGGAGAAACGCTTGAAATACAGCGTCATGACGATGAGCAAGGCTTGCGTTTTCGCATTAGCCAAGCGTCTGTTAAAGACGATGGCGTATTTTCAGATTTCAGCGGTTTGCATCGTACTCTGGTTTTATTGTCTGGTAATGGCATGCTGCTTAGCCATCGTAATGCGAGCTCTGAAAACGATGAAACCACAGAGCATCAGCTGACCACGCTACTCGATATGGCGAGATTTTCCGGTGGCGATGAAACCCACGCCAGACTCATCAATGGCGTGATTGAAGATTTGAACATCATGGTGCGAGACAGTGATTGTCGCTCGTCCGTACAAGCAGGCTTTGCCCCAGCGTTCTTATCACTAGCTCATGAGGCAACATTGTTTACAGGGTTTTATGCCAACGAAGATTCGATTGTCGCGTTTCAGGCAGATGAGACAGGCGAAACAAATACACTCTTGATTCCTTCACAAAGTTTGATGCTTCTCAGCCAGCACGCTATTAATCTAGACGCTATTCAGCTTATCAGTGGCTGCGGTATTTTGATCGAAATAGCAGACCATTAACAATATTGCTCTGCTCGAATCAGCCGCGCCCAAAATGCCCAAATAACTGAAAGCGAGAGCCTGGGTGAACTAAACGAGCAGCAGTAATAATATCCTCACCCGCCCAAGTACGACGTTTTATTTGTAAACAGGGCTCATTCGCAGCGATCTGCAAACGCTCGCATTCTGTTTCGCTGGGTAAAATAGCTTCAACCAAATGTTCGCCTTCTGTCATTGGCGCTGTTGTCATCAGGTATTCGTAGGAAGTGTGTTGGGAAAAATCCTGTTTGTCGTAATCTGGTGCTCGACTTGCATTAACGATACGTTCTTCAATTTGAATAGGGATATCGTTTTCATAATGCAAAACAACAGAACGAAAAATGCCATGATTAGTGCGAACACCTAACATCATGGCCTCTTCAACACTGGCTCTAGCAGACTCCAGTGTTAATAATTTTGATACATGCTGATGACCACGAGCGGCAATTTCTTCAGCAATGTTATGCACTTCAAACAAGGCTGAATGCGCTTTTTTTTCTGCGACGAATGTCCCCAGTCCTTGGTGGCGAATCAGCAATCCTTCAGCGGTTAATTCGCGTAATGCACGGTTTACAGTCATGCGACTAACACCAAGAAAATTAACAATCTCAGCTTCAGATGGAACCCGTTGATTCGTTTGCCATTCACCCACGGAAATTTTATGCGAAATGGCTTGCTTTAATTTTGCGTAAATGGGCTGTGGCACATCTGGCAAGCCATCAAATAAGTGTTCTAATATCGTTGTAGTTTGATCAGACAAAGCGTATTCCATCTGTTTATCAATTAAGTAACATCATTATATCGCTAGTATCATTCAGCAAACAATAAACCTGTATAGACAATTAAAACTAAACAGGTAATGTCCATAGCCAAACGAGCCACGCAAAACCGATTATCATTGAAAAGATAACCCCCCAACGCGGAGTTTTGATATTAAAATTCGAGGCTATATCAGTGCGCTTTTTACCCGTAATCATTGCCAATGTAAGACGTTCTTTTAGACATAACTCATGATACAAAACAGCGGCAATATGTAGCCCGACAAGCGCTAATAATATATTTGGTAAAGCATGATGAATCCATGACATTTGGCCTATCCAGTCATTGGACGCATATTGGTTTAAAGGTCCAAACCAAAAAATATCATCACTGGTGAATAAACCTGAGACCCATTGAAATGTTAATGTTAGAAGCAAAATAACAACCATCCATCCACCGGCTGGATTATGCCCTAGATAGACCCGAGACTCGCCATTTAACATGCTCTTCATAAAGGAAAAGACCGCTTTAGGCCCTTTAAGAAACTGGCTAAACTTCGCATATTTAGAGCCATATAGGCCATATAACAAGCGAAAAACAATCACGCTGGATAAGCCATAACCTAAATAAAAGTGGTATTGAAAGAGATCACCTTGAAGTTTCCCTGTAACAATCAGCCCCGTGAATAAAAACGCCATAAGCCAATGGCTGACTCTGATAGGCCAATCCCACACAAGTACGGATTTCATATTCCACACCACCTTTATTTTGGTCATTTATATTCTTCTATAAAGTACTATCACCAGCCAACTATCCATATAAAACAACGTGTTTACCAGCAGATTTTCCTATTCGGCACTATAGTTAGCCATTGGAGAAATCATTTATAAAAGTTGGAGTCACGGCATGGCAATGAGCTTTATTGTAATCACAGTCGTCATTGTTCTTTTGTTGTCTTATTATTTCTTTTGCGAGGATCGATTTGTCGTCAGACGCAACGCCGTCATTAATTTACCAATAGACACTATCGCACAAGACTTAAGCGACTTAAATCAGTGGCCTCATTGGATACCTTGGCTTATTTATGAACCTAACGCTAAAGTGGATTTTAATTACTCAAATACAGGCAACAATGCTGTTTTACCTTCTTATTTAGAGTGGCAAGGCGAACTTGTAAAAAACGGTTATATTTCAATTATTCCAGCCCGTTCTAACGTTCATTATTGCCATGCAATCATTGAAGTTGAAGCGTTTTTCCCTGGTGAACTGCACTTTAATATTGATCTTAGTAAACAAGGTTCCCACACCCTAGTTTCCATACAGATTACCGGCGACATACCCTTTTTAAAACGCTGGCAAGCAGCCTGTTATTTAGTCCGTGCGACTCGTGATTTAGAACTGTCTATCATCCGCTTAACCGCGCATTTAGCACGATATAACCAATCTGATCATTATCAATACGACAACCCTACTTTTAGAGCATTAACTCAGACGAAGCTTAAGCATTTCGATGCTGTCACTCGGCCTTTTACTGTCCGTGACCAGCCTATGTCACAAAAAATGGAGCAAGGTTTTCATGATTTACTCACTCTATTAGGACCAAACAATCCACCCGCTGGCCCTAGCTTCGCTATTTATACAAAAGCTGACCCTGTTCATCATTATTTTTCGGGCAAGCTTGGTATTTCGACACAAAACCTCGAACCCTGTGACTCACGTCCAGAACGCATTACTTTAGATGGAAATTACCTAACCATACTTTATGGTGGAAACTATCAGAACTTATCGTTAGCTTGGCATATCGCCCATAATCTAAGGCGCTTGCATAACCTTCGGTTTGATCGTAAACGCCCCGGTGTCGAAATATTTGAAAATGGCCCTTGCGATACATCTGATTCTAAAGACTACGTCACAAAGATTTGTTTGCCGATAAAATAACGTGTTTATGTGGAGACTTTAAAATACTCAAAAAAGAGTATCAAGGAGCTGAAACAAAGCCCCCTATTTGATGTATCCTAATGGCTTGGAATCTCCCCCCTTAATGTTGTTAATTTGTCCGCCAATCCTTTTTGATATTTGGCTGGCTGACGCTTCCTTTTACCAATACGAGTTCCGATTTATGAATACATCATCTTATCAAGAACATATCGCGACGCTACAAGCTCGCTACGCCAAAGCAATGCAGCACTTTAACCTCGATGCTATTGTTCTCGCTTCTGGCCAAAAAACCTATTACTTCCAAGACGACCATACTGCGCCTTTTCATGCTTATTCAGGCGCTCAACAATGGTTACCATTCACCTTAAATACCGACACTTATCTCATTATTCAAGCCGGGCAAAAGCCACGTATTGTTTGGCCTATTCGTGACGATTTTTGGCATGCGCCTAATCCTGTTCCTGCCGGTGAGTGGCAAGACGAATGGGATATTTCTCCAGCTCGGGTAGACGACAAATGGTTTTCTGGCTTACCTCAAAAATGCGCTTGGTTAGGGCCTCAACCTCAGTCTTTTGCACAAACAATTGAAGGCCTAAATGCCTATGTCGATTTTTCAAAAGCCGTTAAAACACCCTTCGAAATCAATGCTATGCGCTTAGCAACCGAGCGAGCTGTAAAAGGCCATCTTGCCGCTAAAGAGGCTTTTTTAGCTGGCATGAGTGAATTAGAAATTCATTTGGCGTTTTTACAAGCCAGCCAACAAACGGCAGCTCAAGAACCTTATCCAGGCATTGTTGGCGTTAATGAACACGCCGCGGTATTACATTACGAGCACAAAGACATTAACCGTTCGGCTCGTCCGCTGACTCTGCTTATCGATGCAGGCGCCAATGAACATGGCTACGCCAGTGACATTACCCGCACCTTTGTACGTCATGATGACGAATTTAGCGCGTTGGTAAACAGCTTAGACACTATGGAACAACATTTAGCCTCCAGCGCCATGTCAGGTGTAGATTATCGTTCCATTCATCAAGAGGCATTAGTGGGTATTGCTCATATTCTTCATGACCATAAAATCTGCCGATTAAGTGTCGATGAGCAAATGGCGAAAGCCATTCCACAAGTATTCTTTCCACATGGCATTGGTCATTTACTTGGCTTACAGGTACACGATGTAGGCGGTTTTCAAATTGATGAGTTGGGCACAACAAGAAAAGACGAAAACTCGCCTTTCTTACGACTCACTCGGACGCTTAAAAAAGACATGGTCATCACCATCGAACCGGGGCTCTACTTCGTACCAATGCTGTTAGAAAAAATGCAGGCGGATATTCCTCAGCATGGCTGTGATCTAGAGCTAATCGAACGCTTCAAGCCTTACGGCGGCATTCGTATAGAAGACAACATCGTGGTTAAAGATGATTTGCCAATCAACCTGACGCGTAACGCGTTCGGACAGTAAAACGGTCATTAGAAATCGTAACTGATCTTAAAAGGGCCTAATCATAGGCCCTTTTTATATGGAATTTTATGTTCATCACACGATCTAGTTTGCTCTAATGCTACAGACTGTTTTTTAGTTTTGGCCGCTTAGGCGGTAAAGACTCAGCAAACGACACGCAAACACTAAGCCATCCATTTAATTCCTCATCAGACTCCAGTCCCGCAGACGCAACATACACCATGGTTTTTATCGGCTTGCCCGTAAAATCCATTTCTCTTGCGTGAGGCTTGGCTAAATATTTTTCATAATCCTTTGGGCCAACACGCACCATCAACTCATCACCGACGATGACACAGCACATATGCTCAGACAGTAAAAAGCACAAACCACCAAACATCTTCCTAACGTCTAAATCTGGTCGCCCTTGAAAGTACTCACACAACCTTTCTTCCAACCCTCTGTCATACGCCATCACTATTCACTTTTCTAGGATCAACACCGGGATTATAGCAGCGAATAATTAACCTCCTATTATCTTTTACCCTAGTCCATAGCAATTCTTCGCGCTTGCATGGGGAGCGAGGTGTTGTACATGGAAGCATCTCTACCAATGAACAAACCCGTCTAAACATTTCTCTTGTTGACTTTTATTTCAATATATTCGAAATTACACATATGTTATTTTTCGGATATGTATATGAACCCTTGTAAGTTTTATAAGTGCCTCGCCGACGACACTCGTTTGAAGTCCATCATGCTGATCCAGCAAGCAGATGAAGCCTGCGTTTGCGACCTAATGGCTGCGCTGGAGCTTGATCAACCCAAGACCTCGCGTCACCTTGCTGAACTGCGTAAATGCGGCATATTGCAAGACGAACGGCGTGGCAAATGGGTGTATTACCGTTTGCATCCTGAGTTGCCGGACTGGGCGAAAACGGTAATAAACACAACCGCTCAACATAACAAAGACTACTACCAAGCCGCGCTGGACAAACTGTTGTCCTGCAAATCATCCGTCAATAATTGCTGCTAACACCACTTACGCACAATGGAGAAGAGTAATGCCGTCACTTGAAAACAGCTTACCAAACATCAATCATGAGCAACTTAACATTCCTAGCCATGAGCAGTTTTCCGCCACACCAAGCACCCACAAACCGCGTCTATTATTGCTCTATGGATCGCTGCGTGAGCGCTCTTACAGCCGCCTAGTGATTGAAGAGTCTGCCCGCTTATTAACGTCCTTTGGTGCCGACGTGAAAATATTCAACCCAGCGGGTTTACCACAGCCAGATTCAGAAGACGACAGCCATCCAAAGGTACAAGAACTTAGAGAATTAATGATGTGGTCTGAAGGTCAAGTATGGTGCTCGCCAGAGCGTCATGGCTCGATGACCAGCATATTGAAAAGCCAACTTGATTGGATGCCTCTCAGCATCGGCAGCGTGCGCCCGACACAAGGAAAAACGCTGGCGGTTATGCAAGTCAGTGGCGGTTCTCAGTCGTTTAACGCGGTCAATCAAATGCGCATTTTAGGTCGCTGGATGCGCATGGTGACGATTCCAAATCAGTCATCTGTGGCGAAAGCCTTTTTAGAATTTGAAGAAGATGGTCGTATGAAACCCTCTGCTTACTACAACCGTATTGTCGATGTACTGGAAGAGTTGATGAAGTTCACGCTCTTGCTTCGCGATCAAAAAGACTACTTAGTAGACCGGTATTCTGAGCGTGCCGAAAGCGCAGAACAGCTTAGTAAACGGGTTAATCAAAAATCGATATAGGACGAATACCATGGGATTGTTTGAACGTTATCTTACCATCTGGGTTGGATTGGGTATCATCGGTGGCATTCTGGTCGGCAGTCTAATCCCCGATGCTTTCTCAGTGATCGCCGGTGTAGAATACGCCCATGTTAACTTCGTGATCGCCGTGCTTATCTGGCTGATGATTTACCCTATGATGGTGCAAATCGATTTTTCATCCATTAAAGACGTTGGCAAAAATCCAAAAGGGATTCTACTGACTCTCGTGATTAACTGGCTGATTAAGCCCTTCTCTATGGTGCTGTTGGGCTGGCTCTTCTTTAAAGTATTGTTCGTATCTTGGGTCGATCCAGAAACCGCGAAAGAATACATAGCAGGGATGATTTTGTTGGGCGTTGCTCCTTGTACTGCCATGGTGTTTGTCTGGAGTCAGCTGACTAAGGGGAATCCGAATTATACCTTGGTACAGGTGTCTATTAACGATGTGATCATGATTTTCGCATTCGCCCCTATCGCCGGTTTCTTACTCGGCGCGACTGACATTAGTGTGCCTTGGGACACCTTACTGATTGCGGTGGTTTTATATGTATTAGTGCCTCTTTTAGCGGGTTTATTCACCCGTAAAGCATTAGATAAAAACAATGACCACTCAAGACTCGATGCTTTTTTGCGTACCATGAAGCCTTGGTCTATCGTCGGTTTGCTTGCCACTGTGGTTTTGTTATTCGGTTTTCAATCTGAAACTATTTTGGCAAAACCACAAGCGATTCTATTGATTGCGATTCCTCTGCTGATCCAGACTTATTGTATTTTTGCCGTCTCTTACTGGTTAGCAAGAAAATTCAAATTGCCTCATTCTGAAGCGGCTCCTGCCAGCCTTATAGGAACGTCTAACTTTTTTGAATTGGCCGTCGCTGTCGCTATTTCGTTATTCGGATTGCACTCTGGTGCTGCGCTGGCGACCGTTGTCGGTGTGTTAGTAGAAGTGCCGGTTATGCTGTCATTGGTTTGGTTTATTAACCGCACCCGTCATTGGTTTGCCTAAGCTATTAAAAACAGCACAGTCTCAAACGAAAAAGACCGTATTGATGTCACTTCATCAATACGGTCTTTTTTGCATTAACCCAAGAGCAAATCTGTTTAGGCTTTGAGTTTATGAACTAGCCCTTGAATGCCCAAGGCATAACCTTGCACGCCCATACCGACCACGATACCCAAAGCAACAGGTGAAATGTAAGAATGATGACGAAAAGCTTCGCGGGTATGTACATTAGAAATATGCACTTCAATCACAGGCACATCGGCCCCTTTAATCGCATCGTGCAATGCGACAGAAGTGTGTGTGTAAGCGGCTGGGTTAAACACCACACCTAGCACTTCCCCTTCTTTAATACGACGACCCGCTTCATGAATGTAATCGATCAGCACGCCTTCATGGTTAGATTGGCGAAAATCAATATCATGTCCTAATGCCGCGGCAGTATCTCGGCACAAGACTTCCACATCAGTAATAGTTTCATGGCCGTACATTTCTGGCTCACGAGTACCCAATAAGTTCAGGTTCGGGCCGTTCAATACCATAATGGTAGACATACAGAGTTCCTCGATAGACTGAGATTTACACTAAGCAGTGCATAAGAAATATTGTTAAGTAAAAAGATAATACGATGATGCTGATCTAGGTACTAGAGCAAACCTCTTTCAAAGTGCAATATAGCTATTCTAATAATCCCTAAACAGCCATGAGGTACCTATGCCTAAACATCCCCACCTAAGCAACCCAACGATTGGCTTAGGCTGTATGAATCTTTCCCATGCTTATGGCGCACCGCTGACAGAAGACGCGGGTATTGAAGCGCTGCAAGCGGCGTTTGAAATGGGTTATCGCCACTTTGATACAGCGACATTATACGGCGCTGGCAAAAACGAGATGCTGGTTGGCATCGCATTAAAAGATCGTTGCAACGAGTTCTTTCTTGCCAGCAAATGTGGCATGGAAATGGTCGATGGTAAACGCATCATCAATGGTCGCCCTGAAAACCTACGTCGCCAATGTGAAAATAGCCTAAAGCGCTTACAAACGGATCACATCGATTTGTATTATTTGCATCGCATGGACCCAGATGTGCCGATTGAAGAAAGCGTGGGTGCGCTCGGTGATCTGGTTAAAGAAGGCAAAATTGGTGGCATCGGCTTGTCTGAAGTGTCTGCTGAGGTAGTCGAACGTGCTCATAAAGAATCTCCGCTTACTGCATTACAGACCGAATACTCTCTTTGGACTCGCAACCCAGAAATTGCTGTATTGGAGACAACGAAAGCCCTCGACATTACTTTTGTAGCCTTTAGCCCGGTCGCTCGTGGTTATTTGTGTGGTGAACTGACCGATGTTACGACACTAGTAGACACCGACATCCGCAAAACAATGCCGCGCTTTAGTGTGGAAAACTATCCTAAAAACATAGACTTGTTGCAGGATTTTCTCGCTATGGCAAAAGACATCGGCTGCACACCAGCGCAATTGGCCTTGGCATGGACCCGCATGAAAGGCGAACATATTGTGCCGATTCCTGGTACTCGCTCGATCTCTCATATGCGAGATAACCTTCATGCGGGACAACTTACCTTGGACAGTAAAAAAATGATTCTGCTGGATGACATAATTAACCAAAATAACGTCTTTGGTTCTCGTTACAATCTGGCACAACAGGCTGATGTGAGTACCGAAATGTTCGACGCATAATTCAGTTATTGATAACCCGTATTTTCACAGTAAAAAGGTCGCTTTCCTAATAAAGGAAGCGACCTTTTTTGAGTCTATTTAGACTGAAAACTCATTTTATAACGTGATAAAAAAAGCGTTAATCCTGAAATAGATCACACAATTTCAATCAACATTTCACCTGGCGTGACACGATCACCTTTCTTAACGCTAACCGTTTTCACTGTGCCTGCGATATTAGCATGTACTTCGGTTTCCATTTTCATGGCTTCCGTTACGAGTACTGCTTGCCCTGCTTTCACTGTGTCACCTTCGGCTACCAATACATCGATGATATTGCCCGGCATAGCAGCACTAACATGACCTGGCTCAGTGGCTTTAGAACGACCACTACCACCTTCAGAAACGTATTCATTCAATGATTCAAATACGACTTCTTCAGGCATGCCATCAAGGGACAGGTAAAGTTTGCGCTTACCGGCACCAAAGTCACCCACACCTGTGATAGCAACGTCATAAACTTCGCCATGTACATCAATTTTAAATTCAGTCGCCAGACCAGCAGCCGCAGTCGCATTGCCCGCTTGTTCAGGCGGTAGTAATACTTCTGGTTGTAACGCTCCATCAGCACGTTGCTGCAAAAATTCACGTCCTAGCTCTGGAAACATAGCAAACGTTAGTACATCTTCTTCTGACTTAGCCAACTCACCAATGTCTTTACGCAACTTAGCTAGCTCAGGAGTTAATGAGTCTGCAGGGCGACCTTCATTAACGTGCTCATTGCCTACTGCTTTTTTCTGTACATCGGCATTCACAGCCGCTGGTGGTTGACCGTAACCACCCAATAAATAGCGTTTTACTTCATTAGTAATCGTCTTGTAGCGCTGACCAGCTAAAACATTATAGACAGCTTGAGTACCTACGATTTGCGATGTCGGCGTTACTAATGGAGGAAAGCCTAGGTCTTCACGGACACGAGGAATTTCGTCAAATACATCACGAATTTTGTCTAGGGCATTTTGCTCTTTCAGCTGATTTGCCAAGTTAGACATCATGCCGCCCGGTACTTGATTGATCTGTACCGACACATCTTCACGAGTAAACTCACTTTCAAACTGATGGTATTTTTTACGTACATCACGGAAATAGTCAGCAATTTCAGACAATAGAGCCAGATTTAATCCGGTGTCATAGTCCGTATCTTTCAAGGCCGCAACTTGAGACTCTGTCGCTGGATGGCTAGTGCCGCCCGCAAAAGAAGAAATCGCGGTATCAATATGATCAGCGCCCGCTTCAATTGCTTTTAACTGACACAATGGCGCTAGACCAGAAGTTGAGTGGCTATGAACAACAAGCGGTAAATCCACCGCTTCTTTGATGGCTTTGACCAAATCATATGTCGCGTAAGGCGTTAGCAAACCAGCCATGTCTTTAATCGCAATAGAGTCTGCACCCATCGCTTGCATCGCTTTCGCTTGTTCAACAAACAATTGAGCGGTATGAACAGGGCTAGTGGTATAACAGATCGTACCTTGAGCATGTTTACCGGCTTTTTTAACCGCTTTCATCGCTGTTTCAATATTACGCAAATCATTCAATGCATCAAACACACGGAATACGTCGATTCCGTTATCCGCTGCTTTTTGTACAAAGGCTTCCACAACATCATCTGCATAATGACGGTAACCCAATAAGTTTTGACCGCGCAATAGCATTTGTAGACGAGTATTCGGTAGCGCTTCTTTAAGTTGACGTAAACGCTCCCATGGATCTTCTTTTAAGAATCGTACACAGGCATCAAAAGTAGCGCCGCCCCATACTTCTAGGGACCAAAAACCGACTTGATCTAATTTCTCACAAATAGGCAGCATATCTTCTGTGCGCATACGTGTCGCAATAAGAGACTGATGTGCATCACGCAGAGTAACGTCCGTGATTTCGACTTTTCTTTTGTTAACTTGACTCATGTTACTTCCTCCTGCGGATTATCGACCAACGTGTGCGGCAATAGCCGCCGCTAATACAAGCGCAATATCGCTTGGGTTACGTTTTACGGAATAATTTAATAGCTCTGGATGGGCTGGTACAAAGCCCGTATTGAACTCACCTTTGATAAAATCAGGGTGTTTGAGAATTTCTTGGTAATAGTTGGCTGTTGTTTTGATACCGTGCAAACGCATATCATCGATCGCCCGGCGACCACGAGCTAACATTTCATCCCAAGTCAGCGCCCATACAACCAACTTCAAACACATGGAGTCGAAGTAAGGTGGGATTTCATAACCTGTATAAATAGCCGTATCAACTCGAACACCTGGACCACCTGGCGCATAATAATGAGTAATACGTCCAAAACTTGGCATAAAATCATTTTTAGGGTCTTCGGCGTTGATCCGAAACTGCATCGCGTACCCGGTATAGCTAATATCTTCTTGGCGAAAACTTAATGGCAAACCAGAAGCAACACGCAATTGCTCGCGTACAATATCTACGCCTGTAATTTGCTCAGTAATCGTGTGCTCTACTTGAACACGCGTGTTCATTTCCATGAAGTAGATTTCATTACCAGACAACAAGAACTCAACGGTACCCGCATTTTCGTAGCCCACTGCTTGGGCTGCGGTAACGGCAAGATTACCAATGTATTGGCGCTGCTCTGGTGTTAATTGCGGGCTAGGTGCAATCTCAATCAATTTCTGATTACGGCGTTGAATCGAACAATCACGCTCATAAAGGTGAATCACATTGCCTTGAGAATCTGCCAAAATTTGTACTTCGATGTGGCAAGGGTCGACGATACACTTCTCAAGAAATACTTCTGCAGAACCAAAAGCCTTAGTCGCCTCAGAAATAACGCGAGGATACTGACTAACCAACTCTTCTGGTGTATCACAACGACGTATACCACGCCCGCCGCCACCTGAAGTGGCTTTAATCATGATGGGATAACCAAATTTATCCGCTAAAGATAAAGCCTCATCAAGATCTTTTAAATTTCCTTCCGAGCCAGGAGTAACAGGCACCCCCGCTGCACGCATGCTGTCTCGTGCTTGGGTTTTATCACCCATTTTATTGATTACAGTGGATTTTGGCCCAATAAACACGATACCTTTTTGCTCACATAGTGCGGCAAAATTTGCATTTTCTGATAAAAATCCATAGCCAGGATGAATCGCATCACAGCCGGTTTCTAATGCTAAATTTACAATGCGTAAGGGATCCAAATAACCAGCGATAGGGTCGTCGCCTAATGAATAGGATTCATCCGCACGCTTAACGTGCAATGCATAACGGTCCGGCTCGGTAAAAATGGCAACAGAACGAATATCGGACTCTGAACATGCACGTATTATACGAACCGCGATTTCACCACGGTTAGCGATCAACACTTTCTTCAACATGGGTCACTCCTTAACTTGGTGTTCATTTAGCCTACGCAAAGAAAGACAAAAGTAAAAATTGATATTTCAAAGGTTATCTATAAGGTATACGTGATAGATAAACAGAAAATGAGAGAAGAAATGTCATCACCCGTCCAAAATATAGCCAATCGGTTAACCTTTAGGCAGCTACAAGTATTCAAAAGCGTCTATGAGCTAAGCAGCTACAGTCGTGCTGGTGACATGCTCGGCTTAAGTCAGCCCGCGGTAAGCAATCAAATCCGCCAATTAGAGCAAACCATCGGTCAACCTTTGTTCGAATACGTCGGCCGTCAGCTTTACAGCACGGCCATCGCGAAACGCTTAGCAGAATGTACTTTTTCTGTTTTCAATGAAGTTCAACGATTTCAAAATGACCTTGCCGCCGAGACAGGATTGATATCAGGAGAGCTGAAGTTAGTTGCCGTTTCCGCGGCTCAATACATAGTGCCATATTTACTTCGCGCTTATTCAGATCTAAACCCTGACGTCACTATCTCGCTGGAGGTGGTTAATCGAGAAAAAGCCATTGATCGATTAGAAAAAAATCGCGATGAGTTAACGATTATGGGCATGGTGCCAAACGATAAACCTATGCTGAGCATACCTTTTTTAGGTAATAAGTTGATTGCTGTGGCGCCTAAAGGCCACCCTCTACTACAAGAGGAAGAGGTCACATTATCGATGTTTTTAGAGCAAACATTGCTGCTTAGAGAAGTAGGTTCTGGTAGTCGCTTAACACTCGAACTACATTGCCAAAAACAGCGAGTGCGCTTTCAGAATAAAATGGTTCTTGGTTCAAATGATGCCATTAAACATGCTGTGCTGGCGGGGTTAGGCGTTGCTGTTTTACCGCGTTTAGCCATTATTTCCGAGTTAAAACTAGGCAGTTTAGTCGAACTGCCTATCAAAGATTTTCCATTGCGACGATCTTGGTGTCTAGTCAGCCCTCAAGGCCAACATCCAACGCCAACCATGCGCTCTTTTATTGATTATGTGCAACAGAATATTAGCCAGTTTGAGCCTATGTTTCAGCGCATGATAGATCAATAACTTATCTCTGAATCCATGGCCCACAGGTGGGCGCCAACTAGCGCCCTCCAAGGTGAATAATCGGCTAACCATTGTTCCGTTGCCTTGGCATCTAACGGCACTGACGACTTTAGTAAAGTGGATAGATTGCGGCGTACAGCCACATCCCCGTGTAACGAACCATCAAGCCAACTAAAGCCGCGCAACAAGCCATAACTAACCGTCCAGGGACCAATGCCTTTCAAGGCAAGCAATTGCTCTGTCAATGACTCGATTGCCAATCGATCAGGTTGAGAAGGCCAAATCAACTTTCCTTGACGGAGATGCTCAGACAAAAGCAAAAGCGCAGCGGCTTTCGCTTTAGAAAAACCTGTTGCTTGTAAATCCTCAGGGACAACCTCGCTCAATGATTTAGCCGTTGGATAACACATTAACCCACTTGAGTGTTGCACTCCAAAGGCTTGAATGAATCGCCGACGTATTGAAATAGCAGCCTTGACACTAATCTGCTGACCAACAATAGCCCAACTAAAGGCTTCAAAAGGTGAAGCGCTCTGTGGAATACGCAATCCCATTTGTTGCTTCACTAACGATGACATAGGCGAGTTTTGTGTAATACATTGCGCTTCGAAAGTATCAACATCTTGATCTAAACCCAGCATATGATCCGCTAATTCGGACAAAGCTATTTTATCAGCGTCTGTCACTTCCCTTGATATATCTAATAAAATAAGTACCTGACCTATTTGATTGAAATTAAACGAAATAACCGCAGCTTCATCCTGCCAAAAAAGCCCTTTCTCAATAATGTTTCCACTGCATCGCTCTGCAATAGATTCACTATCGCGACCATGAAAATCTAGAAAACCTTGTCGTTGAAAATGGCATGGAAGTGGTTTAATCAAAGACAATATTGACATGGTATTCCTTAAGAAATGAGTGAAACTATTTTATTCCTAAACCGCACCCTATGAACCGCTCGATCAAAATAGGGCTTACTTAATGATTAGGTTGCTTCACTATCCTACTCAACATGACATTGATCTAGAAGCGCATCTTGCTTTGTAACAATAAGTAACCAAAATATCTAAAAAGTCGGTATTTTATCATTTTCTAATCAATATCAATTTTTCAAGTCACCTTTCTAAACAAAAAACCAGCATCAATCACACTAAAATTTTTTTATACTACTTAGCTGTAATGTAGGAATCAGCCTACAAGGAAAAGTAATAAAACTTACTGATCATAGAAGTAAAAAGGATAATTATGTTTTTTAACAAAAAAGACAACGCGGCTGCCCTTGAGCAGCAAGCCCTTGCGGAGTCTAATCGCGCTTTCATCAACTCACTACAAAAACACTGCGCGATGATCAGCTTCACCCTTGATGGTAAAATTATAGAAGCGAATCCTCTTTTCCTGAATGCTACAGGTTACACACTAACAGAAGTCAAAGGCCAACATCATTCCATGTTTTGTCTTGATAACCTAACGAACAGCGCAGAGTACAAACAGTTTTGGCAAAATTTAGCAGCAGGAAAAAGCCAAAAAGGCACCTTTCAACGCAAGCGCAAAGATGGCTCTGATATCTGGTTAGAAGCCACTTATGTCCCTATCGAATTAGACGGGGAAATCATTAAAATCATCAAAACGGCCAATGATGTTACCAAAGAAAAACACCAAGCAGATAATCAAAAGGCCGTTTATACCGCCATTAATCGTTCCTCTGCTCTCATTGAGTTTTTACCAGACGGCACGATTCAATACGCTAATAAAAATTTCTTAAGTACCATGGGCTACCATTCTAAAAAAGAAGTCATTGGTAAACATCACCGAATGTTCTGCCAAGATGATTTTTATGTGTCGCATCCAAATTTTTGGCAAGAATTGGCTGCAGGAGAATTCAAAACAGGGCAGTTTTTACGCCTTGATAAACAAGGTAATAAAGTCTGGTTAGAAGCCAGCTATAACCCCATCTTTGATGATCAAAATAACGTCATAAAAGTAGTAAAATTAGCCTCTGATATTAGCGAACGCGTATTGGCTCAAATGGCAGTACAAAGTGCCGCAGAAGTCGCCCACAGCACCTCAATTCAAACAGCCAAAGTATCTGAAAACGGTGTGCAAATTTTGCAGGATACGGTCAGCTCCTCGAATAAAATCATCAATGAGGTCAATCAATCTACAACATTAATCGAGCAGCTAAACAGCCAATCAGAAAACATTGCAAAAATTGTAACAACCATTGCCTCGATTGCAGATCAAACGAATTTATTAGCGCTGAATGCCGCCATTGAAGCTGCACGAGCCGGTGAACATGGACGAGGCTTCGCGGTGGTCGCCGATGAAGTCAGAACCCTAGCGTCACGCACCAGTACTTCTACCGTTGAGATAGAAACCATGGTGGCACAAAATAGCGAACTTACCCGCAAAGCAAAAAATAGCATGAGCAGCATTCGGGACTATTCGAGCGACAGTGCGCAATTAATAAGCCAAGCAGCCGACATCATCAATGAGGTTTTAGCTGGCGCAGAGCATGTGTCAGAAACCGTTGATAAACTACTAAAAAGCTCTACCTAATAAGGGGATTAGGTGGATAAAGACTATATTACTACTCTCTTGTATGGTGCAGGTTCAATAATTTTCGAGCCGGCATGATCGCTATAATTTTGACAACTAATCATTTGTACTAAAAACAAAAAAGCCGCTTCAAATAGCGGCTTTTACGATTACTTCAACATTATGTTCTAGATTTGTGTCAATACATATTCAGCTGAACTAACTTTGTATTCACCTGGCTCATCAAGCCAAAGTTTCTGTACTATTCCGTGGTCAATTAGCATCGCATAACGACGACTGCGAACACCCATCTTTGCTGCTGATAGATCTAATTCTAAACCAAGAGAGCAGGTAAATTCGGCTAAACCATCCGCTGCCATCACAAGGTTTTCGGCATTGTTAGCATCACTCCATGCTTTCATAACGAAAACATCATTCACAGATAAACACATTAGTTCGTCGATACCTTTTTCTTTAAACGCATCGTAATGAACAATATATCCAGGTAGATGGCTCGCGCTGCAAGTCGGTGTAAACGCACCATGCAAAGCAAACATAAGCACTCGCTTTCCTGAGAAAAATTCAGTCACGTCAACACTTTCAGGGCCTTCTACACCCATGACCTGAAACTGACCATTAGGCAACATATCCCCAACTTGAACAGCCATATATTTTCTCCACAAAGTAATAATGGCGATATATTACATGAAAAACACTTAAAGTCAGGAGTCTATATTTTAAATATTCATTCATTAAATAATTTTAAATTGTGCCAGTAGCTGCTTTTGATACGTTGCCAAATCAGAAAGTCCCTCGCTGTCCTTTTCACTTTGATCGGCACTGCGTGTTGCTTGGTCAGACATATCGGAGATTTCATGAACACTTTTACTGATATCTTGAGCCACCAGCGATTGCTGTTCTGCGGCCGTGGCGATCTGAGTACTTAAGTCACGAATTTCTGTCATACCGCTTTGTAGTTCATTGATGGCAAGGCCGACAGCTCGAGTATCTTCAACACTAGAATAGGCGCTATCACGACTCTCTTTCATACTTGATACTGTCTTTTTCACCCCTTGTTGCAGCTGATTAATAACACTTTGAATCTCTTCTGTTGAGCTATGTGTTCGTGTAGCAAGGGTTCGGACCTCATCCGCAACAACGGCAAAACCACGACCATGTTCTCCCGCTCGAGCGGCTTCAATGGCGGCATTTAGGGCTAACAAATTAGTTTGTTCAGCAATTTCTTGGATCACCACCAAAATGCGACCTATATTTTGCGAATATTCATCGAGTTGATTTACCACTTCTGTGGATAGCTCAAGCTGCTCAACAAGACGCTCAACCTCTTTTACATTACGGCTCATTTGTTCGCGGCTTTCACTTGCTCGCTGATCCACATGTTGAATTTGGCTTAATGTGATTTCTGAGTTTTTCGCAACCTCATGAACTGTTGCCGCCATTTCGGTCATTGCAGTTGCCACATTGGATGTTTGATCGTTTTGTGAGCGCATCAAAATTTTCGTTTCACCAGACAAGCGAACGTTATTTTGTGCCGATTCTGAGACGTTATTAGAAGCTTTGTCTATTTCCACCATGACCTTTTGAAGTTTTGCTACTAGGTTATTAACCCAGCGGGATAAGTCGCCAAACTCATCTTTCGTTTTCACATTACTGCGTTGTGTGAAGTCACCTTCCGATATTTTACCCAGCACATTCATTACTTCATTCAAGGGAGTACGAATACTACGGCTCACCCAGATAGCAATTAAAACAGCAATAATGATAGAGATGAGTAAAACAGTACCTATCATAATAGTAGAAAACGATGATGTTTCTTTAGCATCTAGCTCTACTTGGTTTCGCATCGCGGTTGTGCTAACAAGTAGCTTTTCAGACAACGCATCTACTTTGTTCATACTACCTGATAGCTGTTTAGCCAATACTTCTGATTCTTGGCTTAAGCGCATGTAATCATAGAAATGATTAATCACGCTGTCTTTACCTTGAATTTCATGACTTACCGTATCGATAGACTCTTTAATATCTCCGTTATTTAAATAACTTAATTTATCATCAAGCCCGACAAACGCTTTTGACATGGTTTCAATCATATTTTTCAGATCTTTTAGACTTCTAGTATCAAAATAATCATCAATCGATACCTGAAGACTTTCTAAACGACTGCGTATATAAGCAGCCGCAAATTTAGATTGTTGTGATCCATCGCCTTCTTCTATGGCCTTAAGATCATCAATGGTATAAGACAAGTCATCCTTAAGATCAAACTTCTCATCTGGGATTTTTGCTTGTGTTGTAAGCATCAGTTGATGGTTCGCAAACGCTACTTTTGTATACTTATAAAAAAGCTGAACCTCATTATTCACGTCTTGCAAAAGCCCAGACATTTCCGTGTCATTACTCACCTGTTTTTGCAGCGTATCTGACAAGGTATTGAGAGCTGTTTGTTGCTCCTCGAAGGATTTTTTTAAGCCACTTAATGCTGACGGTGATTTGCTTAACAAATACTGTAGAACTGTTGAATTGGCTAATGATAAGTCATGGCTTAATTCATTGCTGGAGGCCGTGATTTTCGCCACATGACCCGTTATTTCATCCAGATTCTTCTCTACTTGGTTAATCCCTGTAAAACCTGAAGCGGCAATCACCAACAATAGTAACAATAGAACGCCAAAGCCCAACAGGATCCTCTGGATAACAGATAATGACATAACCAACCTCTAAAAATTGAGTGTACTTCATACTAAAAACAGACTATATATTGGCAGAAAACTGACCTATTAGACAGATTATACCAAGCGAATTATTATCTTTTTTGTGCTGTGACACTAAAAACAAACATCTGCTAGAAATCGAACGTTAATTTCCTTCCACAAAAGGATCTGTTAAATTCAGGTCACAATAGCGAACCGACGTTGCCTATCATTATGGATCACCTTCTTTACGAAAAAGTGGCAGAACAAATAGAAAAACACATTACCGAAGGTACTTTTCTGCCCAATACACGCATCCCTTCCGTCAGAAAGTCTAGTAAACAATTCAACGTCAGCATTGCTACTGTCATGCAAGCTTATAGCGTATTAGAAGACAAAGGCATCATTAAAGCGCGTCCGCAGAAAGGCTATTTTGTTCAAACCAATCAGCCTACGACGGAAGCAACGCAAATATCCCCAAAAAAATACGATGGCCATATACACCTGCTACTAAACCGGCTATTACATGCATCTCAAGATGCAAACATCGCGCCATTTGGCGCAGCCATTCCACAAAGTGAATTTTTACCACTTAAACAACTACAGCGCTCCGTTGGGCGCTTGATGCGCACAGAGCCAGAGATTTGTGCAAGCTATGAATTCACACCTGGCTCATTAAACTTACGCCGACAAATCGCCATCCGAATGCTTGATACAGGATGTCGCCTTCAGCCCGATGACATCACCATCACACTCGGGTGCCAAAATGCCATCATGCTGGCTCTTCAAGCAATCACACGACCAGGCGACACTATTGCCATAGAAAGCCCTGCCTATCATGGCGTATTACAAGCCATTGAAGTACTCCATCTTAAAGCAATAGAAATCCCCTGCTCAGAACAGCATGGGATAGATTTGACACTGCTTGAACAAGCCGCTCGACAATGGGACATCAAAGCCTGCATTGTGACCCCAAACAACCAAAATCCAACCGGAGCAACACTCTCCAGTGAAGCTAGAAGAACACTGCTAGGAATTGCTAACGAGCATGACATTATTTTGATTGAAGATGATGTTTATGGAGAATTGAGCTATCAAGACAAACGTGAAAAAGCATTAAAAGCTGACGACCATGAAGGCCGTGTTGTTTATTGCAGCTCCTTTTCAAAAAGCATAGCGCCGGGGTTTAGAATCGGCTGGATTGTGGGCGGGAGGTTTCGTAATGAGATAGAGCATTATGCTTATGTTCAGTCTCTTGCCATTCCTACTATCACTCAAATTGCCATCGCCAACTTTTTAGAACACGGCGCTTACGATCGTCATCTACGAAAAACACGACAAGCCTACCAAGCTAATTTAGCTCGCTGTCGAGCCCTCGTTCTTGAGACGTTTCCTGAGGGCACAGAAGTTTCCAACCCATGTGGTGGTTTCTTGCTTTGGGTGACTCTCCCTGAAACCATTAATGCTATGCAGCTTCATCAAGAAGCACTAACTGAGCAAATCGGCTTACTACCAGGTCTAGCCTTCGGTCTTTCTAATCAGTTTTCTCATCACTTTAGACTGAATTATGCTGTTATTTGGGATCAAAAAAACCTAAATGCGCTTTTAGAACTAGGGAAACTAGTACATACACTGCAAAACGACATATTGACCGATAACGACATTTACACCCAGTTCACGACATAATTAACAGAAACATATGATTTAAAAGGTGTTTTTAGTGACAAAAGCAGTGAAAATGAATTACTCATAAATAGCGTCTCAAGAGAGATATCTTTCTTATAAGCTGAGGTTATGAAAGTCTGTTTTGACATCTTAAAATTCGTCTGTACAGCCCGAACGAAAAGCGTACAATTCGCATTCTTTTTTAAACACTCTGCCCTTGTGGCCGATAACTTTAATACTTGAATTAACTGGCTCGTTGCGATGGAATTTGTTGCACATCCGAAAGAACTTCCTTTAGAGATAACTCTCATAGAGGATCAAGCCTTTCCGACTTTAATGGAAGAAAGGGATGGGTTCGTCGGAATTACCTACCTTGCCGCCCAACATCTCGAACGTGGGCGCTCAGTGCGTATTACCCTTCAAGAAATTGATCCTAATTTTTGTGTCACTGGACGCGTCGTCTCGTGCTGTAATGAAGTAGGTGAATACCGAATTGCAATTGAATTCCCAATCAAAGACGAATGTTACTGTGTTCGTATGGTTGAACAGCTTTCTCAAATAGAACATTACCGACGTCAAGCAAAAACACAAGGCCGCCGCCTTAACTATAATGAGGCCGCTGCTGAATGGATTCAGAAATTCGCCGCCTCTTTTCCTGCATTCATTATTTAAAAGACCGCTATGACCCAACCTCTTTCTCAACGTGATATTGATATTATCACCACCCAACTTGGCCGTACGCCTAGTGGTATCAGTGCCATTGCTCATTACTCTCCAAATCAAATCCCTCAAGTTCTCGAAATGGAAACATGGGTGTTTAATCAGCCCTTCCCGACATTGTATTGGTTATCGAGTAAAGCGATTGATAAAGCGTTGGCTAAAATCGAAAGCCAAGGTGTTGTAAAAGAACTAGAGCAACGAATTAAAGACGATGAAGTATTGCGAGAAGCGCACCATAACTCTCATCGTGATTACATTGCTCGCCGCTGGGCAGCAATGAACGACGAGCATAAAGCTATCCTTGAAGAGAAAGGCTTTAAACCATTGTTCGAAGAGCTTGGCATTGGCGGCATTAGGAACTGGGATCAAGTACGTTGCCTACACATGCAATATGCCCATCATTTAGCGGGTGATAATGTGATTGGTCGCATTCTTGATGAAGAATACGGCATTAGAGCAATCGCTGACGCAGAATAATTTGCACCGAAATAGACCGTTATCTACGCTAAGGTCAAATGTTTGGTATAAATCATAGCAATAGAAAAGCCAAAATAAGACACCTCTTATTTTGGCTTTATTGTTTAGACTTAGTCACCCAGAGTATTTAGAGCATCAATACACTTACAGGCTTATTCAGGTCGGGTACGAACTCGATTCACCGCTTCTTGCCATCCTGCATACAATTTTTCACCCGTACCTTTCTCCATACTAGGTTCAAAATGTTTCTCCGCTTGCCATAATTCTGTAATGGCCTCGAGTGAGGTATAAATACCGACATGCAATCCAGCCAAATACGCGGCGCCTAATGCGGTTGTTTCCGTAATTTTAGGACGTTCAACCTCTACTTCTAATAAATCGCTCAAGAATTGCACCATGACATCATTAATCACCATGCCGCCATCTACTCGCAACGAGCGAAACGTCGCGCCATCCTGCGCCATAGCACCGACTAGATCTTTGGTTTGATAACACACAGACCTCAATCCAGCACTAACGATATCCGCAACGCTGGTGTCTCGCGTTAGCCCTATCATCGCGCCTCTAGCATCCGGGTCCCAATGAGGTGCACCTAAGCCAGTAAACGCAGGCACTAAATACACAGAATCGCCATTAAGAGCTTGTTTCGCCAAGCTTTGCGTCTCTTTCGCGTCTTTAAACAGATTTAACCCATCTCTCAACCATTGAATAGCGGCTCCAGCAACAAATATACTGCCTTCTAAAGCATATGTTACTTTTCCATTTAGTCGATAACCTACTGTTGTTAATAGCTTATTTTCTGAACGTAATGGTTTATCACCGGTATTTAATATAAGAAAGCAGCCAGTACCATAAGTGCTTTTCACCATGCCAGGTTTGAAGCATGCTTGCCCGACTAGCGCAGCTTGCTGATCGCCAGCCATGCCATTAACAGGAATACTCGCACCGAGCCATTCTTCGTCAATAACGCCAAAATCAGCGCTGCAATCCATCACTTCTGGTAACAGGACATCCTCAATACCTAAAGAATGAATCAATTCCTGATCCCATTCTTGAGTATGTATATTAAATGCCATGGTACGTGCCGCATTAGTCGCATCCGTTTTATGAGACTGCCCTTTGGTTAAGCGCCACAATAAAAAGCTATCAACAGTGCCAAACGCTAACTTTCCAGCTTTTGCCTTATCTTTAGCACCTTCAACATTGTCCAATACCCAACGAATTTTAGTCGCAGAAAAGTAAGGGTCTATAAGCAGGCCTGTTTTATCTTGGACTGTTTCACTTAAGCCTTGGTCATGAAGCATGCGACAAAACTCACTGGTTCTCCGGTCTTGCCAAACAATGGCATTATAAACCGTCTCACCTGTTTCTATATCCCAAAGCAGCGTGGTTTCACGCTGATTGGTAATACCAATACTGGCTACCGATTTGGCATCGATACCTGTATCCTTAAGTACAGACTGGCACACACTTAACGTTGAGCTCCATATATCTTCAGGATCATGTTCCACCCAACCATCGTGCGGAAAATGCTGTGGAAATTCTTGTTGTGACTGCCCAACTCGTTGACCTAATTCATCAAATAAAATGGCACGAGAGCTTGTAGTTCCTTGATCGATTGCAAGAATATATTTTTTCATAGAGAGTACTCTTTTATGTCTCAGTCCCCTGGCAACGAAAACAACACCAGTGAACTTGTATTTTTGTCATTTTGAACATTGATGTTCAGATATGAATATGACGTATTAAAAACCAATCTAGGCTTCTTTAGCAAGCAGTAAACTTTTTTAGGAGTATGTATAAAGATGGGGCAACAAACTCGCCAAGAGAAAATAGTCGCGATTACTAAAGAAAAAGGCTACGTGACGATTGATGAATTGGCCAACAAATTTGCTGTGACGCCTCAAACCATTCGCCGCGACATCAATGCGCTTGCCGAAGCGGAACAGATCCGTCGTCACCATGGCGGTGCAAGTTACGACTCTAGTACAACCAATGTGGCCTACGCTACACGACAAATATTGCAACTATCAGCCAAAGAACAAATTGCTAAAAGAATCGCCGCCGAAATACCTAATAATGCCTCATTGTTTATCAACATAGGCACAACGACAGAAACTGTTGCACGAGCCTTACTAAACCATCAAGGTCTACAGGTCATCACGAACAACCTAAACGTCGCGGCTATTCTTAGCGGCAAAGAAGACTTCACTGTCATTATTGCTGGCGGTACCGTCCGCTCTCGCGATGGTGGCGTTATGGGTGAAGCGACCATTGATTTCATTAGTCAATTCCGAGTCGATTACGGCATTATCGGCATCAGTGGTATCGACCCAAATGATGGTTCATTACTTGACTATGATTATCAAGAAGTTCGTGTTGCACAAAGCATTATCGTTAATTCACGCAATGTTTTTTTGGCCGCTGACAGCGCCAAATTTGGACGAAATGCAGTAGTAAGATTGGGGAATATAACCCAAGTGGATCGCTTATTTACCGAAGAGCAGCCACCAAAACCAATTCTTGAATTAATGAAAGAACACCAAGTACGTCTAGAACTGTGCTCTTCACAAAACTAATACTTCTCCATAATAAAAGCAGCCTTTACCTCTAGTCGGCTGCTTTTATTTCTCTTTGCTTATTTTTTGCCTCGATACCTTTTAAAAACCTTAATTAACGACTTGCCATCGTGCATATCAGGGTCTAATATCGAACATTAATGTTCGTTTTCGAAAATGAAGACGTAAAAACCGAAATAATTAATGAGGCAAGGCATGGCACAAACACATTTTGACTTATTTGTCGTCGGCGGCGGCATCAATGGAACAGGCATCGCTGCCGATGCAGCAGGACGCGGCTTAAATGTTGGATTGTGTGAAATGGGCGACCTTGCTCATGCGACGTCTTCCTCAAGTAGTAAGTTGATTCATGGTGGATTACGCTACCTTGAACATTATGAATTCCGCTTGGTTCGAGAAGCACTCACCGAGCGTGAGGTACTATTAAAAATAGCGCCACACCTTGTTACCCCATTGCGCTTTCAAATGCCTCATCGACCTCATCTACGACCTGCTTGGCTAATTCGCATTGGCTTATTTTTATATGACAATCTAGGTAAAAGGGAAACGCTGGCCGGATCTAAAGGCGTTAAATATGGCGCTGACAGCCCTTTAAAAAAGGACATTACTAAAGGATTTGAGTATTCAGATTGCTGGGTAGATGATGCAAGATTAGTCGTGATCAATGCTTTGAGCGCCCAACAAAATGGCGCCAACATATATGCTCGTACGCGCTGCACATCAGCCAAACGTGTAAATGGAAAATGGCACATTACGCTTGAAGATCAAATGACGAAAGAATCTCAAGACATCACAGCGAATGCACTCGTCAATGCCGCTGGACCTTGGGTATCTTCTTTTATCAAAACACAAATGGATCTAAAACCGCCCTACGGTATTCGCATGATCAAGGGCAGTCATATTGTTGTGCCGAGACTTTATCAGCACTCTAATGCTTTCATTATGCAAAACACAGATAAACGCATTGTCTTTGCCATCCCTTATCGTGAAAATTACACACTGATAGGCACAACGGATGTGGAATATCATGGCGACCCTGACAAAGTAAAAATCTCTGAAGAAGAAACCCAATATATTCTTGGCGTAGCCAATCAGCATTTTAAAAAGCAATTAACCCCTGCAGACATTGTTTGGAGTTACTCAGGTGTTCGTCCGTTATTAGAAGATGAGTCATCAGACCCTTCTGCCGTAACTCGTGACTACACATTGCACTTAGATGATGAGGATAATAAAGCGCCATTATTAAGCATTTTCGGTGGAAAAATAACCACTTATCGTAAATTAGCGTTATCTGCTATGAAGCACTTGGCGCCTTATTTCCCTTCTATGGGAGAAGCATGGACACACTCAAAAGCCTTACCAGGCGGTGACTTGTCTATGTCTCTTGATGCTTTTACTTTGCAAATTCAGAAAAGATATCCGTTCCTGACAGCTCATATGGCACGACGCTTTACCATGGCATATGGCACCTTAACCAATACATTATTGAATAAGGTTACGTCACAGGAAGGGCTAGGCAAACACTTTGGCGGTGAATTATATCAAGCAGAAGTAGACTACTTGATTGAGCATGAGTGGGCGCATACTGCAGAAGACATTCTATGGCGCAGAACAAAGTTGGGGCTTGAATTTACACCAGAGCAAACAACTTCTTTGGAAAGCTATCTTAAAGAAAGGTTTGAAAACGCAGCTTAACCTTCACTGAATACTATCGAAGTCCACTTAAGATGTTGTCTAAGTGGACTTTTTTTGGTCTACTCCTAAGTAACAAACACCAAGCCTGCCAACGTCTCATTTCTGTAGCTTACTAGGAATTGTCTCCAACATGGACTTTATGATTTTCGATGTTTCATTATGGGTTTACCTTGCCCTATTTGCCGCAGCATTCTTGGCCGGTACCGTTGACTCTATTGCCGGTGGAGGCGGGTTAATTACGGTTCCTGTTCTTTTGGCTGCTGGACTTTCTCCCGTAGAGGCATTGGCCACCAATAAATTACAAGGCTGTGCAGGCACCCTATCCTCTTCTTATCACTTTATTAAAACAAAAAAAGTTAAACTGTCTGAGATGTGGCTGCCCATTATAATGACCGCGATAGGCAGTATCACAGGAACGCTACTTGTTTCCTATCTGGACAGTCGATTACTACTCAAAGCCGTGCCTATTATCTTAATTGCCGTTGCTCTGTTTTTTTTCTTTATGCCCAAATTACAACCATATATCGCTAGCAAAATATCACTGACACACGTGCAATTCGCAGTGTTAATTGGGACAAGTATTGGTTTTTATGACGGTCTTATTGGTCCGGGTACAGGGGCATTTTTTTCAACTGCTTATTTATGCTTTATGGGGTTCACTTTAGTAGCAGCTACCGCTCACACTAAAATATTGAATGCGACTAGCAACGGCGCCTCACTCTTAATGTTTGCTTTCACTGGGCATATCGTTTGGGCACTCGGTATTGCCATGGCATTAGGCCAGTGGTTTGGGGCACAAATTGGCTCTAGACTCGTGATCACCAAAGGGACTAAATTAATTCGTCCCATGGTCATTATTATGTGCTTAGCGATGTCGGTAAAACTACTCTGGAGTAATACCTAGCTTAATAAGGTCATCTGGTGTTGTTAGGCAATCTAGCGATGAATAAGCGAAACATTCTTCGACTAACCAAGCCAGCAATTGCTGAACGGCCTCGCGCTGACGCTGCACTTCAGGACAAGAAAATAAATAAGCGTTCCCTTCGTCCAATGATTCTGGAAACGGCTGGACTAAGCGCCCTTGCTGAATATCATCCATGACTAATGGCGTTCTTCCCAACGCAACGCCTTGACCAGCAATTGCAGCCTGCACAGCCAAATCACCGCGGTTAAAACTGATACCACGTGAAGGCTTAACCCCTTGTGCTTTCACCAACTGCAGCCATTTATCCCATTCTGCATACGGGCTAGAAAAACGCCATTCTGAGTCATCATTAAGCAATGGAACAGACGCAAGTTGATTGGGTGATTGCAGCATTCTATCGTTGGCAAATGCCGGGCTACAGACAGGAAATACCTTATCCTTCATGAGCGGTACAACATAACCGTTGTTCCGGCCAAGCATATAACTATGAATGATGGCGACATCAATACGATCTCGTTGAAAATTCATTTCCCGATCGTCGGCTTGAATCCGCAACTGCAGATCAGGGTATTTTTCCTGCAGACTACCCAGTCGAGGAATTAACCACTTGGTCGCAAACGACGGCATGACGGAGATCGTTAATATATTTGACGACTCCTCTTCTTTTAAATCACTAATCAGTGTGCTGATCTCGGTAAAGCTGTGATTCACCTGAACCGCTAACCGAGCGCCCGCCACACTAAGCTCCAAGCGGCGATGATGGCGAATAAAAAGCGTTAGCCCTAAACGCTCTTCTAATTGTCGAATTTGCTGACTTACCGCTCCTTGAGTCAGGCTTAATTCCTGCGCTGCTTTTGTAAAACTTAAATGGCGCGCAGCAATAGCAAAAGTCTCTAACCCATACAGTGGAATAATTTTCATAATAATCTCGTATTAAAGACACGTCAGCTACTGCAAATATTTTTAAAAACATTCATTAAATAAAATTAAACATCAAAGAATTCAATTTAGCACTAAGCTTTTCCTTACAAAACATAGTCTTATTAGAATTAAACGTAGAATATCTAGAAGTTCATTTTATCAATACTAAACGATTATAGCATTAGCCATACTAATGCTATAAACCAATTTATATCGTTTGAAAATACACATCAAAAAACTAAAATGGCGTCATCTCTTAGGTTGAACAGCGACCTAGTATGACCCTTAAATACAGCCCTAACTGTATTTAACTCCTTGCTCAATCCATGCCCCCACAGGCATGCTTTGAGTGCTGTCTTGCCGTATTTCCCACAGAATATGGCCAGGCAGTAGATAGTTACTTTTGTTTAAGCCGGACTTTGTCCGGTTTTTTTTTACTTAAAAAAACCTTTTCGAGCAAGATCACAAACGCTTTAACCTTTCCAGTATGGCGATTGATGCGGCGGTGAAAGGCAAAGGCTTGTTGTTATGACAAAATATGATGATAAAACATGAGCTGGAAACTGGGCAGCTCATTCCATTGTCTGATATTCGCTTACCTTTAGGCGAGGCCTATTACCTCACCTACCCGAAACGAACTCTTAACAATCCTCAAGCGGCCAATTTCATTCATTGGATAAAGCAAAAGGCTAAGGAGAATTAACCCCTTAGCCTTTTAAGATGCTAGCTTAATGAGTAGCGACTAAGCCGCTTTATCTTCGACTAACTGCTCACTCAATAAATTGGCTTGTGCCAGTTTTTCCATCAATCGAACCACTTGACAGCTGTAGCCGTATTCGTTGTCGTACCAAACATACAATGTCGCTTGGTTACCACGCACTTTTGTCGATAATGAATCTAATATACCAGCCTGCTGAGAGCCGATGAAATCGGAGCTTACTGCATCAGCTTCTGCACTGTATCCAATTTGACCCGTCAGTTCCGCACTATCTGATGCAGATTTAAGTAAGGTATTAATCTCTTCAACAGATGACGCTGTTTTTAGATTTAAGCTCAATACAGCGATAGACACATTGATCACTGGGACTCGAATCGCACTGCCACTCAATTTACCTTCTAAAGAAGGGATCGCTTTAGAAACAGCTTTTGCCGCGCCCGTTTCAGTCATCACCATATTCATGCCCGCAGCACGACCGCGACGATCACCTTTATGGATATTATCAATTAAGTTTTGGTCATTGGTGTAAGCGTGCACGGTTTCAACATGACCAGACACAATACCAAATTTGTCTTCTAATACTGACAAAATCGGAGTGATTGCATTCGTCGTACAAGACGCCGCCGAGACAATACGATCATCAGCAGTAACATCACTATCATTGACACCAAAGACAATGTTTTTCATTTCTTTACCCGGCGCCGTTAATACTACTCGCTCAATACCTGGACGATTCAAGTGTACACTTAAACCATCACGGTCACGCCAGCGACCTGTATTATCAACAAGTAAGGCATTATCGATGCCGTAAGCTTGGTAATCGACAGAAGCAGGATCTGATGAGTAAATCACTTTCACAGGAGAGCCATTGATAATTAAAGCTTGATGCTCTTCATCAACTTTTACTAAACCTTCATAGGTTCCATGAACAGTATCGTATTTAAGCAAGCTTGCACGCTTAGCCAAGTCATTATCACACGCCTTACGAACAACAATAGCGGCTAATTTCATACCCGGTGTTGTGTTACCCAACATACACATACGACGAGCCAATAAACGACCGATACGACCAAAGCCATATAGAACGACAGGTGTTTCAACACCGGTATCTGGCTGTGCCGCTAACAATGAAGCAACATCTGCTTCAGCAAGCAAATCTTCTAGTTCAACAACCGTTTGGCTTACATCACTACTGAGTATCTCTTCGAGTACCTGATACACCTGTACAAGATCCAATTCTGGATGCTTATCAAAAAGCGCCATCAGCCCAGTAACAGAATCTGCCATTAAGGTTTGCCCTGTAAGCTGAACTTTTATTGCTTTTTCACGACCAAGTTTTCCTAATAAAGGAATCATGGATTCAACTTGCGAAAGAGTTTGTAGCCAAGTGCTTGTCATTTTTTGCCCCCGAAAAAAGACGCTGTTTCATCAATATGGGGCAAGTTTAAAGACACTTTGAAAGGAAGACAAACTGAAACAAGACTACAAAAAACCTTTAAAAACGGGTATTTAGTAGCTTTTGTTATGGAAATAACGAAATTAAAAAAGAAGGCTAGAAAGTTTACTACATTGCCATCAAATCCGATCCTTCAAAATTAAAAATGATCGCAAAATTCCGTAATTTGATAACAAGAAAAGAGAGAAAGTTTCATGAATTATTTTATAAATTACGCTTTCGCTCTGCTAAAACGCCTAATAAACAGAAACAACTCACAACCAGAAGAGGCCTATAAAGATAATCGACCTGAGAAATTAGCCAATACACCAATGGTTGACTCCATAATGTCAGTAGGCCATAACCAAAAGTACACATCAAAATAAAGGCCATCACCCGGGCAACAAACATCCAAGAAGAAATCGCTCGTTTTAAGAAACCATTCACTTTATCCCCATAAATAACGAGACAAGTTGCGACTATTGCCAGAGATATTTCATGCAAGTGAGGTTGCATGAAATGAGCAAAACGTACATTTAAATCCAGTATTATCATTTTTCTACTATTTCAATATTTTAGAGAGTGCTTTATTTAAGGTTTAGATTGTTCATTTTTCTCGTACAAAGCTTCTACGTCAATTTGTCCGGACTCTGAAGGCACCTTCGGTTGCTGGTCCACGTAGATAACCAATACATTAAAGGTCGTATTGTGGAGCTCTACATAGGTTCCATCCTTAAAAACCCATTTTGCCCGCCCATAACCATTGCGTACAAAACCAATATTAGGCGTACCATATTTTTTTACCAGTAAACGCCCAAGTGACTGACGCTTTTCACTACTTTTCACCACACCTGACATCGTTGCTTTTATAAGGTAGTCGTCGTCATTAAAGGCAATGCTCAACTCTTTGACGCCCAGAATCCCATCAGGGCCCAGACTGTACGTCGCTACATCCTTTTTATAAGATGGATAAGGCTGCAACCCCATTGTCGCAAGGCGTTTTTCAAGACTCTCCTTACTCAGATTATTCACTTTTAAGCCAAATAACTCAGCACCTTGCTCTGCAATTGGTGTTGTTTGACGATCAGTTGAGTTATCAGCGGCAAAGCTGACCTCAGATAAAGAAAACAAAATAAATACAGACAAAACAATTGAAATAAAACGCTTAAACATCAATACATTCCCTTTCAAAGACACAACGACCAATCCTGCTATAAGCGGCTAAATAGAACAGTACATTGATAGAATTTAGCGATCAAGAATTCAATTTTACTCGCACTCAAACTAGCCACTAAGATTACCTTAGCCGCGTTACTATTATATGACTTTTTGACTCCAGCAGCCCCTTAAAGCAAAAGACATGCCTCATTTACTTACCCTAAAAACAAGCTAAACTGGTTAATAAGTACACCGAATTTTCTAGATTCAAGACAAGCAGAGGCTAGGAAAATCTGCTAATATCCTCCGCCATTCAAGCCTCTCATATTGAGAGACGCATCAATTTATTGACTGAGGTAATACATGGCGCTTGTTATTGGCATCACAGGGGTATCTGGCAGTGGAAAAAGCCGACTTTGTTCACTATTAGCCGAAGGCCAAGGTGATAAAATCACTGTTTTATGCCAGGACAGTTTTTATAACGGATGCGGCAGTATAGACCCTGATGTCTACAATTTTGATGACTTAAGCTCATTGGACATAGAGAGCTTAACGTTAGCCATTCATAATTGCAAAAACCGACAGCAGCCAAATGAAATCCCTGAGTATGACCATTCACAGCACAAACGCGTAGGTTACCGAAACCTTGAGCCAACACATATCGTCCTCGTCGAAGGTCACATGATGTTCCAAGATGCAGGTATTCGTGATGCTGTAGACTATCTGTTTTATGTCGATACTGACATGGACATTGCCATTGTTCGTCGCCTTAAGCGTGACATCGCTGAGCGCGGTCGCAATGTAAATGAAGTGACAAGTCGCTATATGCGTCACGTCCGTCAAGCGTCATTAAAAACCATCGATATTCGGGGAAAAGCAGACTTTATTATTCCGAATAATAAAAGTTTCACCAATGCGGCTAACCTATTACGCAGTCATATCGATTTTTTACTCAAAGAAAAAGGCGCTAAATAAGCGCCTTTTTAATACTTTTAAGTAAGATCAAACCATTACTTTTTAATATCATCAAAGAAACGTTTTACACCATCAAACCAGCTCTTCTGCTTAGGAGAGTGATCCGTTTCATCGCCCATACTATCAGCAAGTTCAGTAAGTAATTCTTTCTGGCGTGCCGTCAAATTCACGGGCGTTTCCACTGCAACCTTACAAATCAAGTCACCTTGTGGACCACCACGAACAGGCTTAACACCTTTATTTCGCAGACGGAACAACTTCCCGCTCTGACACTCAGCCGTCACTTTCAGTCGCACACGACCGTCTAAAGTAGGAACATCAATTTCGCCACCTAGTGCCGCTGTTGTAAAGCTAATCGGTACTTCGCAGTACAAGTTAGCACCATCGCGTTCAAAGATGCTATGCGGCTTAACAGAGACCTGAACAAACAAATCACCCGCTGGGCCACCATGTGCTCCGGCTTCTCCTTCCCCAGAAAGACGAATACGGTCACCCGTATCAACACCCGCTGGAATTTTAACATTAAGCGTTTTGTATTCTTGAATACGACCTTGACCATGACACTCAGGACAAGGGTTAGAAATAACCTGACCTTGACCGTGACATTCAGGACAAGCCTGCTGTACAGAAAAGAAGCCTTGCGACATACGAACTTGACCAGCACCACCACAGGTATTACAGGTCTTCGGTTTCGAGCCCTTCTTGGCGCCAGAACCATCACAAGGTTTACAATTAACCAAAGTAGGAATACGAATTTTTTCATCGCAACCCCAAACGGCTTGTTCAAGATCTAACTCTAATGTGTAACGTAAATCGGAACCTCGACGTGTACGGCTTTGACCACCGCCACCGCCTCCTCCGCCAAAAATATCACCAAATACATCACCAAAAATATCACTAAAACCACCAGCGCCAGCACCACCGCCGTAGCCGCCGCCTTGGCCATTAACGCCTTCATGACCAAAACGGTCATACGCTTCACGCTTATCATCAGACGATAAGATTTCGTAAGCTTCCGCGACTTCTTTAAATTTTTCTAATGATTCGGCATTGTCTGGGTTTTTATCTGGATGGTACTTATTCGCTAAAGAGCGATAAGCTTTTTTGATGTCTTTTTTATCCGCGCCTTTGGCCACCCCAAGAACGTCGTAATAGTCTCTTTTGCTCATCGCTGGCATTCCTGAATTGATAAAGTCTGAATTAAAAATTTGAAAGAAAAACTTGTCGTTAATAACTGGATAAAAGATTCTCAGTTAAAAGAGTCATAAAGCTTTTATAGACCTAACTTTATTCACCGGTTTACAAATAGCAAAACACGGTCCTAAAACCGTGTTCGCTATATCAACCCATAAAGTTAGGGTAATCAAAACAAGCGTTACGGCTTATTTTTTATCTTCTTTTACTTCTTCGAATTCAGCATCTACTGCATCGTCCTGAGCTTTACCAGAAGTAGCTTCTTCAGCACCTGGTTGAGCGCCAGCTTGAGCACCTTCAGCTTCTGCATACATCTTCTGAGCCAAAGAGCCAGACGCTTGAGTCAACGCATTGGTTTTCTCTTCGATCTTCTCTTTGTCGTTAGATGTTAATGCTTCTTCAAGTTCAGTAATCGCAGTTTCAATCGCTGTTTTCTCTTCTTCTGTTGCTTTATCGCCAGCATCAGTCAAAGTTTTGCGAGTTGCGTGAATCATACCATCAGCCGTGTTGCGAACTTGTACAAGCTCTTCAAACTTACGATCTTCTTCTGCGTTTGCTTCAGCATCCTGAACCATTTTTTCAACTTCTTCATCACTAAGACCTGAAGAAGATTTGATAACGATAGACTGTTCTTTACCCGTCGCTTTATCTTTCGCAGACACACTCAAGATACCATTGGCATCAAGGTCGAAGCTTACTTCGATTTGTGGCACGCCACGTGGAGCTGGCGGAATGTCAGCCAAGTCGAAACGACCTAGAGACTTATTCTGAGACGCTTGTTTACGCTCACCCTGCAATGCATGGATAGTTACTGCATTTTGATTGTCTTCAGCAGTAGAGAAAGTTTGCGATTTCTTAGTAGGAATCGTAGTGTTTTTCTCGATCAATGCCGTCATAACACCACCCATAGTCTCGATACCTAGAGACAATGGTGTAACGTCTAGAAGAAGAACGTCTTTTACATCACCAGAAAGTACCGCGCCTTGAATAGATGCGCCAATAGCAACCGCTTCATCAGGGTTCACGTCTTTACGTGGTTCTTTACCGAAGAACTCAGTCACTTTCGCTTGCACAAGAGGCATACGAGTTTGACCACCAACCAAGATAACTTCATCGATATCAGAAGCTTTCAGATCGGCATCTTTCAATGCTTGACGGCAAGGCTCAAGAGAGTTCATTACAAGCTCTTCAACCAAAGACTCCAACTTAGAACGAGTCAATTTAACGTTCAAGTGTTTAGGGCCTGTAGCATCAGCAGTGATGTAAGGTAAGTTAACTTCTGTTTGAGAAGAAGAAGACAACTCAACTTTCGCTTTTTCACCCGCTTCTTTCAAACGTTGTAGCGCTAGTGGATCGTTGTGTAGATCAATACCAGACTGTTTCTTAAATTCAGAGGCTAAGAACTCGATAACACGCATATCGAAATCTTCACCACCTAGGAAAGTATCACCATTGGTAGACAATACTTCGAATTGTTTCTCACCATCTACATCGGCGATTTCGATGATAGAGATATCGAAGGTACCACCACCAAGGTCATAAACCGCGATAGTAGAGTCGCCTGTACTCTTGTCTAGGCCGTAAGCCAACGCTGCCGCTGTTGGCTCGTTGATAATACGTTTAACTTCTAGACCAGCAATTTTACCCGCATCTTTAGTTGCTTGACGCTGAGAGTCGTTAAAGTAAGCAGGAACAGTAATTACCGCTTCTGTTACTTTCTCGCCTAGGTAATCTTCTGCTGTTTTCTTCATTTTCTTAAGAACTTCAGCAGAAATTTGTGGTGGTGCTTTCTTCTCGCCTTTTACTTCAACCCAAGCGTCGCCGTTATCGGCCGCTACGATTTTGTAAGGCACCATAGAGATATCTTTCTGAACAACCGCATCTTTAAATTTACGGCCGATCAAGCGCTTAACAGCAAACAATGTGTTTGTTGGGTTAGTCACTGCTTGACGTTTAGCAGACTGACCAACTAGAACTTCACCATCTTCAGCAAAAGCAACGATGGACGGTGTGGTGCGATCGCCTTCAGCGTTTTCAATTACGCGAGCTTTTTCGCCATCTAGTACAGCAACACAAGAGTTTGTTGTACCTAAGTCAATACCAATGATTCTACCCATGGTGTGTCTCTCCTATAAATTCGTTTATTTCAATGATAATTCTGTATTTGGGTACGCTTTTGAGCTTTTCAAGCGCCTAGTGTCAAAAAAATGACGGTCTTTATGCTGCGCTCGAAACAACGACCATTGCTGGGCGCAATATACGGCCATGAAGCGTATAACCCTTCTGCACAACATCCATCACGGTGTTCGGCTCTAACTCAGGGTTTGGTACCATGGTAATCGCTTGGTGCAACTCTGGGTTGAATGGTTCGCCATGCGGGTCTACTGGCTTCACTTCAAAACGAGCCAAGGTTTCTAACAAATCTTTCAACGTTAACTCAACACCTTCACGAACCGGGTCAGATTCGCCAGTCTCAGGCGCAGACGTTAGCGCTCGCTCAAGATTGTCAGCGACGTTGACAATGGATTTGGCAAATTTCTCTAGACCAAACTTGTGCGCTTTCTCAACATCTAGCTCTGCACGTCTGCGAACATTTTGCGCATCCGCTTGAGCACGAAGTGCAGCTTCTTTGTACTGCGCCGCCTCTTCCAATGCTTTAGCAAGCTCTTCATTTTCAGGCGTTTCTTCTAGAAGCTCTGCTTCAGGTTCTAAAAGCCCTTCTGTTGCTTGATTTTCTGCTTCGCTATTCACATCTTGCTCCGCTTCTAAATTAGATTTTTTTTGCTGATCACTCATTTCTTCACTCCAAATAACAGAAAGTATTCTCTAACTGTGTTGGCTATATGGGGCCAGCTTTTTACCTTTCAACACCAAAACCATATAAATTTAAAGGGAATTAAATATCTCCCCCCTACTTGTCAAAAAACAACCAAGTACTGTATAAATAACCATATAAATATTTTCCTTATGTGGAGCCCATTATGCTAACGAGCATCGCTATTTCCAATTTCGCTATTGTTGACGCCTTGGATTTAGAATTTAAAACAGGCATGACCGTGATTTCCGGTGAAACAGGCGCTGGTAAATCCATCATGGTTGACGCTCTATCTCTCTGTTTGGGCAGCAGAACAGATGCGTCTGTGGTTCGTCATGGAGAAAAAAAGGCCGATATTAGCGCCACTTTCGACATCACTCAGTACCCTCATGTCTTCGAGTGGCTAGAAGAAAGGGACCTAGAACACGAACAACATTGCATTTTACGTCGAGTTATCAGCAAAGAAGGCCGATCTAAAGCCTATATTAATGGTCGCCCTTGTACGCTTGGGGACTTAAAAGAAGTCGGCAGCCATTTGGTTGATATTCATGGTCAGCACGAACATCAATCATTACTGAAAAAAAGCGCTCAACGTAAACAAGTAGACGAATTCGGCCAACTCACTGAACTATCAAAACAGGTCAGCCGACAATACAACGTTTGGCGCCAACTAAAAGACGAACTGGCCGCACAACAAAATCGCTCATCGGAGCAAGAAGCCAAAATTCAGCTTTTATCTTACCAGTCGCAGGAATTAGAACAGTTAGATTTAAAAGAAGGAGAAATTGTCGAACTAGAAAATGAACAAGCTTTTTTATCTAATATCGCAGACTCTAAATACAAAGCTTATCAAGCCAGCGGCATCTTAATTGATAGTGACGAAAGCAATGTTTGCTCACTGTTAAACCAAGCATTACAAAATGCCAGCCAAATTAGCCCTGCTACTAAAGAGCTTGAAAATGCGCTGGAGATGATGAAAGCCGCGTTAATTCAAGCACAAGAAGCCGCAGACAGCCTACATCATTACCAAGACACACTGGAGCAAAATCCGGAACGACTCAGTGAAATAGAGCAGCGCCTCACTGACATCTACGACACAGCTCGTAAACACAAAGTATTACCAGAAGCACTACTCATACTCAGAGAGTCCGTTGATACAGACCTTGATTCACTGCAAGGCAGCGAAGAAAGCATTGAACAACTAAAAGAAAACGAAGAACGTGCCTACGAAATGCTGACGGCACTGGCAACCACATTGACAGAAAAGCGTATTGCCGCAAAAGATACACTTGCCAAACAAGTAGAAGAACAAATTCATGGGCTAGGTATGCCTCATGCGCGTTTCTTTATTGACTGCCAACCTCTTAACCAAGTGTCGTCTAATGGTTTTGAAGAAATAGAATACATGATCGCTTCTAACCCAGGACAACCCGCTCAACCATTACGTAAGGTTGCCTCAGGCGGTGAATTATCTCGTATTAGTTTAGGGATTCAGGTTGTCACAGCTCATACCTCTATCATTCCGACATTGGTGTTTGATGAAGTCGATGTAGGTATCAGTGGCGGCATTGCCGAAGTTGTCGGTCGTATGCTGCGCAGTGTAGGGAAACGTGGACAAGTCTTCTGTGTTACCCATTTAGCGCAAGTCGCCGCACAGGGCGATCAGCATCTGCGCGTAAGCAAAGAAGTAGCAAACGATGCAACGTCTTCAAAAGTGGCACAATTAAGAAATCAGGAACGTACTCAAGAAATTGCGCGTTTACTCGGTGGATTAGAGCTAACGGATCAAACTCTGGCTCACGCCAAAGAAATGCTAGGAAATGTACAATTACAATAAACAAAAAAGTGGATAACCCAACAATGTTTAGGTTATCCACTTATCGTGTTGCGTTTACCGCTATTTCTTCTTTGGGCGCACATACATGATCAAGCTATGGTCTTCAATTTCAAAACCATGCTCTTCAGCAATTTCATGCTGACGCTTTTCAATCACAGGATCAACAAACTCAACCACTTTGCCTGTTTCCAAACAAATCATATGGTCATGATGATCCCCTTTTGCCAATTCGAAAACCGCGGTTCCCGCTTCAAAGTGATGACGCATTACCAAATCAGCCGATTCGAACTGAGTCAGAACTCGATACACTGTCGCTAAACCAACATCTTCACCTTGATCTAACAAGGTACGATAGACATCATCTGCGCTTAAGTGACGATCACCAGCACTCTCTAGAATTTGTAAAATCTTTACTCGGGGCAAGGTTACTTTGAGTCCGGCTTTCTTTAGTTCTTGATTTTCGCTAGTCATGAGTCATTCTCTATTCGAACTTGTTGATAATTACTTTATCATTAGCACACCTGAGTTAGGATAATACAAATGAAAAAATCAATATTAGTAATATGCGCCCTATTTTCTCTAAGCGCATGCAGTTTATTTCCACCTCCGTATAAAGCGCCAGTAACACAAGGCAACCTAATAACGAAGGATCAGCTATCTCAACTAAAAGTTGGCATGACTCAATCACAAGTCATCTATCTTTTAGGCACTCCAATGGTAAGAGACAGCTTTAAACCCAGCGAGTGGCACTATATCTACACAGTAGAGTATGCAGCACCAGATACGCCTAAAAGTGCTGTCAGCAACCTCACTTTGATGTTCAAAGGCAACAATCTAGCTGAAATTAAAAACGATTAAGCCTTAACCGTTTTTGCTGCACGGTTGGCCCTAGCTTGTTTAGGGTCAACTGTCAGTTCTCGATAAATTTCAACACGTTCGCCTTCTTTCAGCGCTTGTGTATCTGCATTTTTTACCGCTTTTCCAAAAATACCCACTTTCACGGCATCTAAATTTAACCCCGGAAAAAAGGTATTTATATTAGAGCGAAGTATTGCTTCTCTTACCGTGCAACCATCTTCCACATCCAGTGCAATGATTTTTTGCTTTTCTGGCAATGCATACGCGACTTCTACTCGTATTTTACTCACCGTAAACCACCTTTGCTCGTTTACCAAATGCATCCACCATGGTGTTAGCAATTTGACTAAATACACTGCCAAAAGCAAATTTCAGCATACCACTTAATTCAAATTCAATACTGAGCGCTATTTTACAACGATTTGGCGACAGTTCAGTAAACGTCCATACGCCATGCAGCTTTTTAAATGGCCCCTTTACTAGGGTCATTTCGATCCGATTAGACTCCTGCAAAAAATTCTTCGTGGTAAAAGCCTGACGCACAGGCCCTTTACCCACCACTAAAGAGGCAACAATTTCGTTTGGCGTACGAGAAATCAAAGAAGAATCCAAGCAACCAGGAAGAAACTCTGGATAACCATCAATATCGTTTACCAATGCAAACATTTGCTCGCAACTGTATTCTACATGAGCAAAACGCTCTATATGACTCAAATCAAACTCCTATCCAGCCTGCAAGAGTAATAACAACTAATGCAGGAATACTGATATATTTCAATGTGTTATACCACAAACGAAAATGACTAGTTTGGCGAGTAATCATCTCATTTTGCAACATAGTTTTAGGGATAAACCACGCAACCAACACAGACAATAAAATAGCACCAACCGGCAACATAATTAATGAGGTCAGCTTATCAAGCAACTCAAAGAGGTTTAAATCGAACAGTACTTTTACATCCCAATGATTAAACGATAAAAGTACAGCGATACCAATAAACCAAGCCGCGCCACCCAGCAACAATGCGGCTTTAAAGCGGGCAATATAGAATTTTTCATGCAACCAGGCGACAAACAATTCAAGCATCGAAATCGAAGAGGTTAATGCCGCAATCACGAGCAACAAGAAAAAGAAACCTCCTACCAACTGCCCAGCCGGTAAATTACCAAAAATAATAGGCAAAGAAACAAAGGCTAAACTAGGACCAGAGTCCAAATTAATGTGGAATGCGAAAGCCAATGGAAAAATAACCAAGCAAGCCAACAAAGAAACAACTAAATCCACAGTGACTACCGCTGAGCAAGCTCGGGCAATAGACATCCGCTTACTCATATACGCACCATAAGCAAACATAGCGCCCATACCAATACTCAAGCTGAACAAAGCATGACCAACAGCAGCAAGCACCACATCAAAAGAAACATCTTGCCATGACCAACGGAATAAAAAATGGATCGCATCGGCTGCATCGCCTGTTTTTAGAGAATATCCAGCTAACAACACCATCACAACAATTAACACAGGCAGTAAAATTCTTACCAAGGCAGCCAAACCACGAGTCACCGACTGACCTACCGTCAGCACCACTAACGCCATAAAGATCGAATGCCACAGCAACATCTCGCCTGGTGATGCGAGTAAATGATTAAACATACCCGTCGCTTGCACCTGAGTAATGTCCACTAATTTACCTGACACTGCGCGCTCAAAATACGCAATCGACCAGCCAGCGATAACGCTATAAAAAGTTAGGATCAAAAAGCCAGCCAAACCAGCAATCCAAGGCACAACCACCCAAAATGAACTAATAACACGTCGTTCACTTAAATCATTAATAGTATCAATAGGGTTAGAGCGAACAGTACGACCTAACGCCACCTCAGCCATCAAAATTGGTAAACCAACTAATAATAAACAGGCACAGTAGATGACTAAAAAGGCACCACCGCCATTTTCGCCAATTAGGTAAGGGAATTTCCAAATATTTCCTAAACCAACAGCGGATCCGCTCGCGGCAAAAATAAATATCCACGGACTTGACCATATACCTTGTAAACATCTACTTTCGGGCATAAATTTACGCTCTCACTACTCAGTAGTGTTTTTAATAATTAAAGACGAAAAAAGAGACCAGATCGCAACTGAACTCTTTCGTCATGACAATTCATTTACTGAGGGTGAATTTTCTAACATTAAGACGCATACCTCAAGAAAAGCATAGGTTTTTACCTCTATCGACCGTATAATTTCCGACTATGAGTAAAGTAAAGAAAAAATCCAGTGGCACGGGCACTATAGCGCTTAATAAACGTGCAAAATTTGACTATTTCGTTGACCAGAAGTTCGAAGCCGGTTTGGTTTTGTCTGGTTGGGAAGTAAAAAGTCTGCGCGAAGGCAAAGCACAATTAGTAGACGCCTTCGTTATCATTCACCAAAACGAAGCTTGGCTTGTTGGCGCGCGTATTACGCCACTACTGAGTGCTTCAACACACGTTGTATGCGAGCCAATGCGCCAACGTAAACTGCTGTTGAACCGCAAAGAGCTCGATAAGATAATACAAGTTACCGAGCAAAAAGGTAAAACCTGTGCAGCCATGGCGTTGTACTGGAAAGGCAACAAGATTAAATGTGAAGTGGCTTTGGTAACAGGTAAAAAAGACCACGACAAACGCGATACAGAAAGAGATCGTGATTGGTCGAGAGACAAAGAACGATTAATGAAGCACAATACCTAACACTTGATAATATAATAGTGTAGATACTTAGCTTTTCAGCGTTATCTCTAGCGTAAGCACATTGTTTCCGTTAGAATTGAGTTACTTTTTGGGGACGACATGGTTTCGACGTCGGTTACAAACCCAAAGGTGCATGTCGAGAGTGATGCGTGATCTCGTTAATCCCCCGCATCAATTTTATAGTCGCAAACGACGAAAACTACGCTTTAGCAGCCTAAACCGCTGCTAGTGTGCTGCCCTCAGGTTGCTTGTAGCCCGAGACTCCGCAGTATCATAAATTACAGGATGCTAACCGATGCCCCGCCTAGGGATAAGGTTCTAAGACTAAGTAGGCTCGCCATTAACACCCTGTCCTTCGGGCGGTTCGTGGTCAAATAATAGAAGTGACTATGCATGTAGAGCCGATGGCAGCGGACTGACGGACGGGGGTTCGATCCCCCCCGTCTCCACCAATAATACGGTTGTCTTTTAGAGAGTTTGCACTTTGAAAGGGAACTGGATGCACGTATGAAGCATCAAAATTAGAACCACCTTCGGGTGGTTTTTTTTGGCCTGTAGAAAACAAACACCCTCTTGTCATAAGCCATTTAACCTGCCTAAAGAATAAATGTCAGATAAAAATAGAGATTTTAGGAAGTCAATAATACCATTATGATTCGTTAGTGATCGGCAAAACCAAAGACACTATGCCCAATGTCCACGGCATGTATGTTGCCATCAACTACCCCAGAGGATTATTTGCTAAGCGGTCATAAAAGCCGTTATATTTCCCTAATAACTAAGGCATCAGTATCAACGAGCGTACTTTGGGGTGAGGAAGGGCTGACAGCACAAATGCCAAGTAGCACACGTATTGCGTTATAATGAACGGCGGCAACATCTTGACCTTACAAAAGGCACTCGACCATAGTGACATAAAAATGACCATGCACCATGCTCATCTAGCCCCGACTTCCTAGAAGAAACCGTAAGGCTAAATCCATTATCAACTAGTTCAGAGATATAATTTTTAATGTCGAAACGTGACAAAACACAGCCTAAATGGAACGAACTAGGTTTAGATGATATTCGTTCTCTAGAGATAAATCAGCGCCTTCGCTGTCCAGGATTAGAGGAAGAAGCTCAAGATTTTAACAGTGCATTTGAGGTTTTATTAAAAGTCTTCAGTTTAAAAAATGCCTCTGATTCTATTACACTGAAAGCAGAACATATTGGTTTAGTAGATATAAAAGGCAATGATTTAAAACATATCGTAGAAAAGAGAAATGAGGCAAGAGAAAGGTTCGTGCATTACGCTTTAACGACTATTCAAGACCCTTTCGAAATCTGGTTGTCAAATTATGAAGATAAAACTCAAAGATTTCAGTTTATCGGTAGCTTTCAATCTAAAGCTCAAATGCTTGTAGTGATTGCTAAGTATGAAAATCAAACTCTATGGAACTTTATGCATACCGAAGCAAAAAAACTGAACAAACACAGGTGTGGGAAACTAGTTTACCAAAGAAAAAGGGCAACAGAATAAATCTGATGCCCTTAAAATATAATACTCTAATTATCCATGAGCAATGGAGAAAGGTCGCACCCTGACACAGACACTTACTTATCTATGGGGTCCTTCCACAAGTTATAGGCAGTAAGGCCAACTTGCTTCTCGCTTTCAATTACCTAGTTTACCTATAAGATAAACCAAAGTAAACAAGGGCGAACAATGAGAAACACCTTCCACAGAAGATACAAATCCGACACACCGAATCACTAAAACAGACACAACGTACTGTACAAACAAAATATGTATCCTTGAAAATCAAAAAAATTACTGATTTAAAAGGCTTTTATACATAATCCACCCATCCACCACCAATACGGTTATCATTTAGAGAATTTACACTTTGAAAGGGTGCTGAATGCGCGTAGAAGAACTCGCCTTCGGGTGTTTTTTTGATTTGTAGTAAACAAACCCTCTCTCCCTCGGCAAAGGCTGTGGAATTTTGTGCATGCCGAAGAAAAATACTGAGTAGGCACAGATGCAAAGAAAAAGGGTAACCGAATGAACGGCTACCCTTTAAAAATATGAGCCCTAATCATCCATGGGCAATGAAGAAAGGTCGCACCCTGACACAGACACTTACTTATCTATGGGGTCCTTCCACAAGCTGTAGGCAGTAAGGCCAACTTGCTTCTCGCTTTCAGCATTAACATTAACACCAATAAAGACGCCTAACACTAGAAAATTTGGCTTATTGCTACACCATCATAACGTCTACTAACGACCTTCTAGCGACCTTCTAGAGTAAATATTTTGAACGGCTAATGTAACGATTCAACAATGTCTCGGTTCTGAGTCTGTTCTGTGCTTTTATTATGAGAAGTTAGTGTGTTGAAATAGGTGATAGAGGGCTAAAATCATGAAGAACTTATTTATATTAGTGCTATTTGCCACAATACTTTCCGGCTGCTCATCAAATGTAAAATTGTCCGGCCGTTATTTAAGTAATGTGGATCCAAGTGTAGATATTGCGAAAACGTCATCTATTCTTGTGGCATCAAACAGCAAGGGAGATCGGCTGACTAACAGGCGCTATATGCCTGATATTATTAGTGCTTTTAAAGCTCGTGGCTTTACTAACATCTCTGAAACAGCAAAAGATCCAGATTATAAATTAATTGTGAATTTTTCTTCTGAGGAACAAATTGAACAGCAGTCAATCCCTGTTTTTACTAATGAAAGAAGCATACCTTACACCACTTGCCATCAGAGAAAAGACAACGGACAACAAGTCTGTAGTACTCATTATTATTTTAGAACACCAATGTTACGTGGTTATCGCTCTGTGAACATTCCTACTGACGTCTATACTTTTCAGTTCACCTTAAAAGACAAGCAAAACAACGCTATTTTAGACTCTATCAGTACGGTCGTTCATCAAGATTGTTCACAGTGGAAAGTCTATAAGTTCTTAGCATCGGATGCGATTGCTAGAACCAGTTTTAGCACCCCGGTAGACAAACAGTATTCAGTTAAAATGCCTAAAGACTACCGCTGCGAATAACAGCGTGAAGCTTTTGCTTTTACTGAATCTAGACCTATACTAAAAATTAAGTCGCTCAAAATATTGAGCGGCTTAATCGATAAGATGTTTTCCAAATCCAATGGCTTTTTTCGAAAAGCGAGGGGGAATCCATGATTAATCATGTATGGGGACTAATTCATCATCCAGAACGCGAATGGTCCGAAATAAACAAAGAACACGAATCCATTAGCCATTTATATACTCACCATGTTTTATGGCTATCGGCCGTACCTGTCATAAGTACTTTTATCGGTACCACGCAATTCGGCTGGACTTTCGGTGGCGATACCGCAGCCAAAATATCAATCATCAGCGGTGTCAGTCTTGGTATTCTATTTTATGCACTTATTTTAGCCGCTGTCGCTTTAGTAGGCAGCTTAATTCACTGGATGGCAGGCAGATATTCAAGCCGTCCTAGCCGTCCCGAATGTATTATCTTTGCGGGTTACATCGCAACTCCCATGTTTTTGAGTGGCCTTTTTGCAATCTACCCTATCATCTGGCTATGCACACTCGCTTGCGTTGCTGGGGTTTGTTGCACAGGTTATTTACTCTATAAAGGAACACCTAGCTTTTTAGGTATTAGCCACCAGCAAGGGTTTATCCTCTCCAGCACAACCCTTGGCATTGGTCTATTAATACTCGAAGTATTGTTAGCGGCGGTTGTTCTGTTGTGGAGCATGGGATCTGACAGCAGTATTATGTGGCAATTTTTCCAATAGCGTTGCAATAACAGGTCAAAGGTAAATAGCCAACAAGCAAATGAATTAAACCCATATTGTTGGCTATTCTACTTTTTACAATCTGAAGCGTATCGCGAGCGACTCAACATTATGATCATTATTTTTTGATCGTCTTATTTGGCGATTAATCGCTTATTTCAAGCCATATCAGACTCAAACTGACCCAGGTTGAGTCTCACGTTCACCTTCATTATTTCAATCGGTTTTTCAAGCCATTTTGCCTAGTCCTGATATTTGATGGCGGCGTTGCTATCGCTCTGATCTTACCTGAACTTTTAATATTACTTCTGGTCTTACTAAGCTAACGTAACACTGATGTTACAACACCGCCTAAAGCTCTGTTAGAAAGCACTTTAGGCAAGGTGAGCTGATTCTATTTATTAGCCATTTTATCGCCAGTAACACATGATATTTTCAATTTTAAAAAGACTAATAACTGATCAATTTTATAAAACCCTGCTCAGTTGATTGATTTTTATCAGTATTAAATGACCTTATTGGCTCTTTTCCGAACAGAAGGGTAATCTCTAAACTATCTGTTAAGGTAAAGCTTCGTTATAGTACAAGTATGTAAATCTAAGGAATCCTGAACCGCTATGTCACACCCGGATGCGACCCGAATCAACAATAACGCAATAAGAGGCGCTAAACTTTGAACTCTTTGCTTTGGCTACCTTTTCTCCCATTACTTGGCACGTTTGTTCCTTTGTTAACCGCTCGTTATAGCCGAACAGCCTGCGCCTTCATGACCGCGGTATTACCGGCGGTGACATTATTTTTGATCTTATCCCATGCTAGCGACATTTTTAGCGGTGAACACTTCTTTGCTTCCGTGCCTTGGGTTCCTGCAATAGGGCTAGAACTCGCTTTTCGTCTAGATGGCCTATCGTTACTTTTTTCTATTCTTATCTTAGGGATCGGCCTGTTGGTCATTCTGTATGCGCGATATTATTTATCCGCGCAAGATTCTATGGGGAAGTTTTACGCCTACTTAATTCTATTTATGTTCGCCATGCTGGGTGTGGTGCTTTCTGACAATTTGATCCAGCTGTGGTTTTTCTGGGAATTAACAAGTATTAGCTCCTTCTTGCTGATTAGTTTCTGGGGGCATAAATCCGAAGCACGTAAAGGTGCTCGCATGGCATTAACTGTGACGGGCGCAGGTGGTTTAGCCCTTTTAGCAGGACTTTTATTATTAGGTCACACCGTTGGGAGTTATAGTTTACAAACCGTGCTTGATAGCGGCGATTTGATCAAGGCCAGCGCTAGTTACCCGATTATTACGGTACTGATTCTTTTAGGCGCGTTTACCAAGTCCGCTCAATTTCCTTTTCATTTTTGGCTGCCTAATGCCATGGCTGCGCCGACACCGGTAAGTGCTTACTTACACTCTGCGACTATGGTGAAAGCAGGCATCTTTCTGATGGCGCGCTTTTACCCCTCTTTAGCTGGCACAGATTTATGGTTCTTGTTAGTCAGCTTAACTGGCTTGGCAACCTTCCTTACTGGCGCTTATGTCGCGCTTTTCCAACACGATTTGAAAGGCTTGCTGGCTAACTCGACTATCAGCCATTTAGGGCTTATTACGTTGTTGCTGGGTATGGGTACCGACTTAGCGGCTGTGGCTGCGATTTTCCATGTCATCAACCACGCTATCTTTAAAGCGTCTCTATTTATGGCCGCAGGGATTATTGACCATGAGTCTGGCTCGCGTGATATGAGACAGTTAAATGGACTCTGGAAGTACATGCCGTATACGGCGACTTTAGCCATGGTCGCCGCCTCCTCAATGGCTGGTGTGCCCTTGCTTAACGGTTTCTTATCTAAAGAAATGTTCTTCACTGAAACCTTACATCAGGCTTCTCTTGGCTCTTTATCTTGGATGATTCCGGTCTTGGCGACATTAGGTGGCGTATTTTCTGTCGCCTACTCCATGCGCTTCATCCATGATGTGTTCTTCAATGGGGAGCCCATTAATTTACCTAAAACGCCTCATGAACCTCCACGTTACATGCGAGTTCCCGTAGAGATTTTAGTGGCACTTTGCTTAATGGTGGGGATCTTCCCAACCATGATCGTTGGTAATTTACTCTATTCTGCCGCATCTGCAGTGCTTAATGGCGATGTGCCTCACTACAGTTTGGCCATTTGGCACGGCTTTACTTACCCTTTGCTGATGAGCTTTATTGCCATGACGGGCGGTTTGATAATTTATACGAATCGTCAACATTTCTTTAAATTCCATGCCCAATTTCCAACCAGTGATTCGAAACTTGTCTTTGAACGTGTAATGCAAACACTCGCCAGTAAAGCCCATAAGTTTATTAGCTTTACTGAAAACGGCTCCTTACAGCGTTATATCTTCTTTACGCTGCTCTTAGCCATAGTCATGACAACGGTTCCCCTACTTCAGCTGAATACCACGGCGGGACAACGGCCAGAGATTCCTGTCGATGCTCTTTCTATCACCTGTGTCGTGCTCCTGTGTGTGGCTGGTGTTGCGACGGTTATTTGGCACAGACGACGCTTAATCGCATTGTTAACGCTCTCTGTCGTTGGTTTGATCGTTTCTTTAGCATTCGCTAAGTTCTCCGCACCCGATCTTGCATTAACGCAACTCTCGGTAGAAGTCGTAACCGTCATACTGCTGATCCTAGCCTTGTTCTTTTTACCTCAAAAAACACCGAAAGAGTCGTCCCCGCGTCGCGTCGTTCGCGATCTAGGATTAGCCGCATTTGTCGGCGGCACAGTCGGTACAATTTGTTATGCCTTAATGACTCGCCCATTAGATACCATTTCTACGTTCTTTACTGAGAACAGTAAAACGGGCGGCGGCGGCACTAATATTGTAAACGTCATTCTAGTCGACTTTCGTGGCTTCGATACGTTAGGGGAAATTACCGTACTTGCCATTGCCGCTCTCGGTATCTATAAGTTAATTGCCAGAATGCGCTTATTTATGCCCTCTAGCGATGACAAAGGTCGACCTTGGTCAGAAGACAAATACCCTCTTTTACTGGCTGTGATTTCACAAAGCTTATTGCCACTCGCTCTTTTAGTTTCTGCGTATATTTTCTTACGTGGACACAATATGCCTGGAGGAGGCTTTATCGCTGGTCTTATCACCTCTGTGGCCATCATTCAGCAATACATTGCTCACGGTGTCGACTGGATCAAACAGCGACTGAAGTTGGATTATCAAATCATGATCGGCAGCGGCATTGGTATCGCGACACTCAGCGGGCTAGGCAGTTGGTTATTCAGTCGTCCATTCTTAACGTCTTGGTTTGATTACTTTTACTTACCCGTTATTGGCAAATTCGAACTGGCTAGTGCGATGATGTTTGATCTCGGCGTATTTTTAACTGTCGTTGGTGCCACAATGTTAATTTTGGCTAACCTTGGTCAGCTCACCACCAGCGAACGCGCTACGCAAAAGGAACATGAATAATATGGAAGGCATGTACGCATTCTGCGTTGGATTACTTACCGCCTGCGGTGTGTTTTTAACACTAAGAGGCCGCAGTTTTTCTGTGGTAGTTGGACTCACACTCCTTTCTTACGCAGTGAACTTATTTCTGTTCGCCAGTGGTCGCTTAAAACTAGACGCTGCTGCTGTGTTAGGGCAATCAAAAAGCATTGGCGACCCGCTCCCTCAAGCTCTCGTTTTAACCGCAATCGTTATCGGCTTTGCGATGACGGCTTTTGCTGTGATTCTAGCCATGCGCGCCAGAGCAGATTTAGGGAATGATCATGTTGACGGTCAAATACCTCAACCGAGACATGGCATTAATCAAAAAACAGGAGGGACAAAGTAAATGCAGCATTTGAGCATTTTGCCTATTCTTATTCCTTTGATTGTTGGCGCGGCACTACTATTGCCTCCGCTGTCTAAGAACATTCAAAGACAAAGAGTCGCCGCCCTTTTTGGTCTTTTTTTACTGATGATTTCTGCTTTCTATTTGCTCTATCAAGTACAAATGGAAGGCGTTCACCTTTACGCGTTAGGGGATTGGCAGCCGCCTTTTGGCATTGTTTTAGTCGCTGATCCAGTATCGGTATTACTCGTCGCACTAACCTCTTTCCTTGCGTTTGCGGTCATGCTTTATGCTGTTAATGGACAAGATAGAGGCGGGGCGTATTTTCACCCTCTCTTTATGTTTCAAGTTATGGGCATTAATGGCGCGTTTTTAACGGGCGATATTTTCAACTTATTCGTTTTCTTCGAAGTATTGTTAATTGCTTCTTATGCCTTACTCGTTCATGGCGGAGGCAAACAGAGAACCCAAGCGACGCTGCATTACGTCATTCTCAACCTAGTGGGCTCTAGCCTATTCTTATTTGGCCTAGGCATTATCTACGGTACGCTTGGCACATTGAATATGGCGGATCTTGCAGTCAAAGTCAGCAGCTTGCATGCGGAGAATGCCACACTCGCAAAAACTGGCGCGCTCTTACTGTTAGTGGTGTTTGGACTAAAAGCAGCGATGCTACCATTGCATTTTTGGCTGCCAAAAACCTACGCTAGCGCCAGCGCCCCCGTGGCAGCCTTATTTGCCATTATGACCAAGGTCGGAATTTATAGTATTTTCCGTGTTTATACGGTTATTTTTGGGGATCACGCTGGAGAATTAGCAAATATAGCCACACCATGGCTTTGGCCTCTGGCGTTGCTCACTATTGCCGTTGGTACGATTGGAATCTTGGCCAGCCCTGGTTTAAAAACTCTCATTGGCAACTTAGTTGTTCTGTCTAGCGGTACTCTCCTTGCCTGTGCAGCGATCAATTCTGAAGCGGCCACGTCTGCAGCGCTTTATTATCTGGTGCACAGTACGTTAGCTTCGGCAGGGCTTTTCTTACTTGCCGACATGATTGCAAGACAGCGAGGCCAAGCAGAAGACCGATTTGTCCATTCACGACCATTAATGCAACCTAGGCTGCTGGCTATTCTGTTTTCAGTTGGTGCCTTAGCCATGATAGGAATGCCTCCTCTCTCTGGCTTCATTGGTAAGATCATGATTTTACAATCGACCCAATCTGTCGCGGAATCATTATGGTTATGGCCGTTGGTATTATTAGGAAGTTTGGCAGCATTAATTACCTTTTCGCGGGGTGGGACAACGCTATTTTGGCGCCATAATGGAAACGTCTCAACAGAAGGCGAAGCGGCAAAACCATTAGAAATCACCGCGGTTATTCTGTTATTTCTCGCGTCTCCGGTCATGGTTATCTTTGGGGGGGATATGACAATCTATACCCAACACGCTGCCCATTATTTACATGACTTCCAATCTTCAGCTTATGACTTACTGCCAGGAATAATGCCATGAGATTTTTCCCTATGCCCTTCCACAGCATGATGCTGTTTGTGGTTTGGTTGCTACTCAATAATTCTATTAGTGCTGGTCAAATAGTTCTGGCGGCCTTTTTTGCGATCACCATCCCTTGGCTGGTTAAAGATATGCGTGACGAGCATCCCAAAATTCGCCGACCATTTTTGGCTATTCGCTATGTTTTGATGGTGATGAAAGACATCGTTGTGGCCAATGTAGAAGTCGCTCTTTTAATTATTGGACCCATTAAAAAACTTCAGCCTGGCTTTGTTGCCATCCCTATTAATCTGTCATCAGATTTAGGAATCACCATACTAGCAAGCACGGTTTCGTTAACACCTGGAACCGTCAGCGCTGAGATATCAAAAGATAAAACTTGGCTTTATATTCACTCACTTCATCTTGAGGATGAACAAGCCTTAATTGCCGAGATTAAAACTCGCTATGAAGCCCCTATCAAGGAGATCTTCGGATGCTAATCTGGACCATTACTATTGTTGCAATATGCATCTGTATTGCACTGATATTAAATCTATGGCGCTTAATTCAGGGACCAACTATTTCTGACCGGATCCTAGCGCTGGATACCATGTACATAAATACCATTGCCTTGATTCTACTGTACGGTATGTACATAGGAAGTGGCTTGTACTTTGAAGCGGCATTACTTATTGCCATGTTAGGGTTTGTTAGTACCGCAGCACTATGTAAGTACTTACTTCGTGGCGACATCATAGAATAGGACTAATTATGCCTTTATATCTCGAAATTATTGTTTGTGTTCTGTTATTAATCGGTGGCATTTTTCTACTGGTTGGTTCTTATGGTCTTGCGCGTTTGCCCGATATTTATATGCGCTTACACAGCCCAACCAAAGCCTCAACGCTTGGCATCACAGGTGTCTTATTGGCTTCTATGATTTTGCAAAGTTACCTGCAAGATTTTGTGTCTATAAAAGAGCTGCTGATTACCTTATTTTTGCTAATCACCGCTCCTGTTGCGGCCAATATGATCGCTAAAACAGCGATTCACCATGGCATCAAACCTTTAGAAAAAACACGCGGGAAAAGTTTGATAGAAAAAATGCGTCACCGTAACAACCCACCAGAATAAGCCTTTTACTTTTAGAGCATGAAAGTAGATAGCTAAAAAAGCCCTTCTAACAGAAGTTAGAAGGGCTTTTTATTTTTCATATTCTAAAACAGTTGTTTTGATGGATACACTGCCGCTTGGCTTCCTAATAGCACAGAAACAGCTGAGCTCGGCATTGGTTTATAAAAGTAATAGCCCTGATATATTTGGCATCCCATATCTTTTAACAACTCTGCTTGTTGGCGAGTCTCAACCCCTTCTGCAACCGTAGTAAGCCCCAAGTTACGCGCTAAGTGAATAATTGTTTCACAGATGGTTGTGTCTTCCGAGTGCTTCCCACACTCATCTACAAATGACTGGTCAATTTTTAAAACATCCAAAGGCAAACGTTTTAGATAATTAAGCGACGAATAACCAGTGCCAAAATCATCGACTGAGATTTTTATCTTGAGCGCTTTAAGCTCTGCCATAACAGCAATACAACACTCAATATCTTGAAGTAGAACACCTTCTGTAATTTCAATTTCTAGCAGTTCACCAGAGATCGAATAAAATGCCAACTTTTCCGAAATATAGGAAACAAAGTTGTTTAACGTAAGGTGACGGCCTGAAATATTTACCGCCACAGGAACCAGCGTTAGGCCTTTCTTCCGCCATTCAGACTGCTGCTTTAAGGCGCGATCAACGACCCATTCTCCTATTTTCACAATGAGGCTGGACTCTTCCGCGATTGGAATAAAATCACCGGGAGAAATAAGTCCTTTTGATGGGTGATTCCAACGAATAAGCGCTTCTAAACCAACGATATGATCCTTATCTATAAAAACTTTGGGCTGATAAACCAAACTAAATTGATCAAGCATAAGTGCTTCATGCATCTCCTGCTCAAATCCAAACTTTTTCGTAACAGCAAAGGCCATTTCTGGCTGAAAAAATTGTGCATTGTCGCGACCTTTTTCTTTTGCCCAATACATGGCGATATCTGCCTGCTGAATCAGTTTATCGGCATCTACTTTGGCATCACAAGAAAGAGTAATGCCAACGCTAGTGGGAATATTTAACAACTGTCCTCTTAAGCTAACAGGTTCTCGCATAACCTCTAGAACCTGTTGAGCACGCTGTTTTATGGTTTTTTCTGATACGTCTTTCGTCATCATTAAAATAAATTCATCACCGCCCCAACGAGCAATAATGTCAGAGTCATCAGACACTTGAGCTAATCGTCCAGCCACTTCACACAGTAGCTCATCTCCCGCTTTATGACCTAAGGTGTCATTAATCGTTTTGAATTTATCTAGGTCTAAGAAAAGTAAACCTACCGATGTTTTTTGCTTTGATGCAAAGAGCAAGGCTCTTACCAACTTATCCATTAAGTAGGTACGGTTATACAAACTGGTCAATGGGTCACTGTAGGCCAGAAAACGAAGCCTTTCTTGCAACTTGAATTGCCGGGTAACGTCTCTTATATGTAAAGTAAATTCTTCTAGGCTTACAGATGTATTGTCCACTTTTGTTCGAGTAATCGAAATTTCAGCGGGGAAGAAATTATGGAGATCTCTTCGTAAACGAAATGCGTTTCGTCGATTAAGAACCAATCCTTTAGAAGAAGAAAAACCTACGTTTAAACTCCCTAAGATGACATCTCGATCTTCCTCAAGAATAAAACTGTCGATGAAGCTTTTACCCTTCACCTGTTTTTTGAGGCAACCAAACGTTCTCTCTGCAGCAAGGTTAAATTCGATCACTGCACCTTGTTGATCTATAGTAACAATGCAATCCATAGATGAATTAAGAATGGCGGTTTTACGCATTTCACTTTCTTTAAAACGTGATAGCGCCTCGTCACGCTGTGCAATTTCTTCATTTACTCGGCCTATCACTTGATTATATTTACGAGCAATTTGCCCTACCTCGGTAAACGGCTCTTCAAGAACTGGCGCAGAAAAATCAACATTGTTTTGTTGATATTGCATGGATACTAATAAGTCAAAAAGCTCTGTCGTTGCACGATGCTCAGAGACATTCAGACCTTGTTCTTCCTCTTCTATTGTTACTCTCAACGGCATAATTTTATTTAGTAGCCGCATAGAGACATAGCCCACCACAAAACAATACGCACCGATTGACACAATCCCTAATGCTTGAACACTCAGCTGCTGGATAAAACTTAACCCTGTGCCTATTTTTTCAGGGTCGCCAAACAGCGCCACGCTCAAAGTGCCCCAAATTCCAGCAAAGAGATGCGCAGGAACGACGTCAAGTGCATCATCTAGGTGCAATCGTTCCATTAAAAGGCTGCCATAATAGACCACGACACCAGATACGGCTCCAATAATGGCCGCTGACGCTGGTGAAACCACGTGACAAGACGCCGTTATACCAACAAGCCCAGCAATAACACCATTTAAAATAAAGCTAACATCGACAAAACCGTCTCTAAAATAATTAATTAATGCTGCTATTAGCCCGCCCCATACAGCAGAAAGAAAGGTATTCAAAATAATAATAGGTACTTCATTTGTGAGCGACAATGTACTGCCGCCATTAAAACCAATCCAACCAAACCAAATCAGTAAAACACCAAGGGCCGAAAGAGGTAAATTATTCCCTGGCGGCAAACGAATACCCTGTTCAAACCGACCGAGTCTTGGTCCAATAATTATAATCGCCGCGAGAGCCACCCAACCGCCGACAGAATGAACTACGGTTGAACCGGCAAAATCGATAAAACCCATGGATTCTAGCCAACCTTGCTGGCCTGTTCCTCCATAGGCTCCAGACCAAGCCCAATGGCCTGTAATCGGATAAATAATCGCCATTAGAATCACTGTGACCGCCAAATACCCTATAAAAGACATGCGCTCAGCAACCGCGCCAGAGGTCAAAGTGGCCGCCGTGCCACAGAACATCATTTGAAAAAGGAAAAAGCTAATTTGCCAAGGTGTATTATGATCGCCGAATACAAACTCAGTGGAACCAAACATTCCCCAGACGGAATCACCGAACATAATACCAAAGCCAAATAGCCAATATATTGCGGTAGAAATAACAAAGTCAGAGATATTTTTGGCAGCTACATTAATACTGTTTTTACTTCGAATACGGCCGCTTTCCAAGCATAAGAAACCAGCTTGCATCATAAACACCAGTGCTGATGCCACTAGCAACCAATAAAAATCTGACATAAATATCCTCTGTAGATACACTCATCCCTAGTAAGAGAGGCGTCATAATGACCGCCTCACCACGCCCGATTATCAGAGCAGCTCTGCAAATACGACACAGTGCCAGTACTAGTCCATTCAATACTCACGCCAACTTGGTTTTTTTAAGCAATGTTTGATAAACCTCTGATATAGAAGATTTAATTTTCTAATGGAAATACTCACAAAAAACACAGATTGAATACATGATTCGTTAGGAAGAGAATGAAAATAAATGGCCGAAGACGGCGAAGACAGTAGAAGAAACATCAAGAAAAGAGGTGTAGATCAAATGTATTTATATAAAAAAGCTCAGCCTTGATAGCTCAACCTGACTATCAGGACTGAATTATTAAGGCTGAGCAATAAACGTAGTCGTTTTGTATCGCGATTCGTTGTGTGGAAAAAATCCTAAAACGCTTAACTAAAAGTCAGAATATAATTATCTGCTGCAAGGTAATCCGCTTCTCGCTGTAAGTTAGCGAGCGTCAATGGCCTGTTGTCTAGCCAATCGGGTAAGAACTCCGCATGTAGACTCTTATCGCCTGCTTTCAAAGTAAAAATAGGCATGTCACCCTCTTTACGGTCATTGTGTAGCAAGATAGACAATCGTAAAAGTATCGCGAGTCGATCCAAGTCTTGTTGATCACTTTTTGTAAATTTGTAATCTAAAGACTGAGTGAACTTCCGACGGTGACGTAAAATAAGATTAGCCAATGCTTGCTGTTCCTGTTGGGAAAAGCCCGGCATATCTGATTCACTGATGATATAGGCGCCATGCTTATGGTATCGGCTATGCGATATTCCGACGCCTACTTCATGAAGAAGACCTGCCCAACGCAGCAAATCTTCGCTGGAAATACTCTTTACTTCCCAGTCATCTTTTACTTGAGCCAATGCTGACAACGCAGTATGAGTAACCAGTTTCGCCTGTTCTGTATCGATGTGATATTGGTTGAGCATATAGTTAACAGTACGCTCACGAATATCTGATTCTGCATAACGTCCCATAATGTCATACAAGACCCCTTCTCGTAGGGCACCGGTCGAAAAGTCCATCTGCTTGATATCAAAACATTCAAATACCGCGGTAAGAATAGCGATACCTGCAGCAAAGGTACCTTTGCGCTCCGGCTTTAAGCCTGGAAGATCAATATTATCCGCATGCCCTGCTTCTAATAACGCTTTTTGAATTTGCTTGAGCGTTTTTGGCGTGATGCCTTTTTTGCTCCAGTTATTCTCTTTAATAATGTTAAAAGCGGCTTTTATTGTTCCCGATGAACCAATGGCAACATCCCATTGCTCATCCAAGTAATCGTCTTGAATACTCAATAGCTCTAAGCGAGCTGCGGTCACTGCCTTTTGGAAATTCGGCTTAGTAATGGTGCCATCTTCAAAGAAACGCTGACGAAAACCCACACATCCCATATGCAAGCTTTCTGTGAGTATCGGTTCTAGCTGCTGGCCGATAATAAATTCTGTACTACCGCCGCCGATATCAACAACAAGTCGCTTTAGTTCACCATGATCCATGGTTTTCGAAACACCGACATAAATCAGTCGAGCTTCTTCTCGTCCTGCAATAATTTCGACCGGGTGGCTCATGATATCCATGGCTTTGCCAATAAAATCATAACGATTTTTCGCCACACGCAGCGCATTGGTTCCAACAACACGCACCGAGCCTGGAGGCATGTCTTCGATTACTTGCGCAAATTGTGCGAGGCAATCCAATCCTCTTTGCTGAGATTCTTCATCAAGAATCCCATTATGTAAACCCGCTGCAAGCTGTACTTTTTCACCAAACTCGCTAGTAATGCGTAATTGTCCATGGGTAACTTGAGCAATTACCATATGGAAACTGTTCGAGCCTAGGTCAATAGCCGCAATTTTTTCAAAGGGAAAGTCATGAGATTGTTGCAGGAAGAGTGATTGCATCCAGAACGCCTTAAGTCATGGTCTTGATCAATAGAGTATATCAGGTGTCCTCCATAAAAATAAGAAAACCAACAGCGATGAGGCGTGAATTCTACGTGCTATTTAAAAACATCCGCGACGATGAAAAGAAATACAATTAAGAACTGTAAATTTGAAAATGAATGCATAAAAAATCAGTTAGTTCGATCAAAAAATTAACAAAAAGTGCCTTTTTAGCCCTTTTCACTATAGACCTTGCGTTTAAGTCCCACTATAGTAGGGACGGTCTTAATAAAAGTTTGGTTATTTTCACAGATTTTTTAGGACTCCAATCAAATTGTTTCACGCTGTATTGGCTTTGCCCCAACTGGGCTCATTTAGTAACCTTAGTAGAGAATAAATCTTTTTCAGGTTTCTTGATGCCAAATAGCTGATATATTGTTAAATACTTCCAGACATTGATTAGTGTTCATATTAAAACCTGATCCCGTCAATTTTCCTCTTAAGATGAGCTAATGCAAAACCCGTTTATGAACCTTACCGAATTAAAACAGAAATCAGTACACGAACTCTTAGATATCGCAGCTGAGATGGGCTTAGACAATATGGCCCGCTCTCGTAAGCAAGATGTCATCTTTTCTATCCTTAAGCGACATGCTAAAGGCGGCGAAGATATATATGGCGACGGTATCCTAGAGATTCTGCAAGACGGCTTTGGCTTCCTACGATCCCCTGATAGCTCTTATTTAGCAGGGCCTGACGATATATATGTATCACCTAGCCAAATTCGTCGCTTTAATTTACGAACTGGCGATACTATTGCCGGAAAAATTCGACCACCTAAAGATGGCGAGCGTTATTTCGCGTTATTAAAAGTTAGCGAAATCAACTTCGACAAACCTGAAAGTGTTCGTAATAAAATTCTTTTCGAAAACTTAACACCTCTTTTCCCTGATGAACGTTTATTAATGGAAGCGGGTAATGGCTCAACAGAAGACATTACTTCACGCATCATTGATCTTGTTGCGCCTATGGGTAAAGGGCAGCGCGCCTTGGTTGTTTCTCCGCCAAAAGCGGGTAAAACCTTCATGCTGCAAAATATAGCCAACGCGATTACCCGTAACAGCCCAGAATGTCATTTGATCGTTTTATTGATCGATGAACGTCCTGAGGAAGTAACAGAAATGTCACGTACTGTTCGTGGTGAAGTCGTTGCATCTACATTCGATGAGCCACCAACTCGTCACGTGCAAGTTGCTGAAATGGTGCTTGAAAAAGCCAAACGTCTTGTTGAACACAAACGCGACGTTGTCATCCTACTAGATTCTATTACTCGTCTTGCTCGTGCTTACAACACGGTGATCCCTTCTTCCGGTAAAGTATTAACCGGTGGTGTTGATGCTAACGCCCTAGAACGTCCAAAACGATTCTTCGGTGCAGCACGTAACATTGAAGAAGGTGGCAGTTTGACCATTATTGCAACAGCATTGGTTGATACTGGCTCTAAAATGGATGAAGTAATCTTCGAAGAATTTAAAGGAACAGGTAACTCAGAGTTACACCTTGATCGTAAGATTGCTGAAAAACGCACCTTCCCGGCAATCAACATTCGCCGTTCAGGTACTCGTCGTGAAGACCTTCTTACTTCTGAAGACGAACTACAGCGTATGTGGATTTTACGTAAGTTGTTGAATCCAATGGAAGATGTTGCTGCAACAGAATTCTTGATCGATCGATTACGCGTAACCAAAACAAATGACGAATTTTTTGAGTCCATGAAGGGCAAAAATAAATAATTCTGTCTGACTAAATTAAAAAACCACTTTTAGTAAGTGGTTTTTTTTTACCTAAATTGTCAGTATAACCAATCATTCGTTTGAGAGATTTTTATACTTACTGAAGCAAGTGAGACTTGCAACGGAGCAGCAAAGTGAAAAACGTAACCGCAAAAGTTAGTTCAGTTGAACGTATTAATAAAAATGTCTACGAAGTGACACTTAAAATAGACAATACGTCATTTATTGCGGGTCAATATTTGATGGTTGTTTTGCCTACAGGCGAACAAGTTCCGTATTCTATTGGCAGCGCACCTCACGTTCTACCCAATATTACTTTGTTTATTCTTGTCTCTGATTCAAATTCTTTAGCGAACAAGGTCATCGAATACATCAGTGCAAATGACCACATTGACATTAAAATGCCTGGTGGTGACAGCCACCTTGAAAGCGGTGCTTTTGTAGAAAGCGCAGAGCACATTCTTTTAATTGCCGGCGGTACTGGTTTTTCTCAAATGAAAAGCCTTTACGACAGCCTGATCAAGCGACAGTTTAAAGGACATGTTTCTTTGTATTGGGGCTTAAGAACGCCAGATGATATTTTCATGCAGGATTGGATCAAGCAAGCACAAGATGAGCACACCTTCTCACTAGACGTGGTTGTTAATGACGCTGATGAAAGTTGGCAAGGAAGGACTGGTTGGCTATATGAAGCCGTATTAGAAGATCATCCTGACCTCAGCAATAGTATCGCCTTTATCAGTGGCTCGGTAGGAATGGTGTACGGTACATTAGATCAACTCGAAACAAGAGGTATCAGCAAAGAACATTGCTTCTCTGACGTTTTCGCTTATGCACCTCACCCGAGCAAGCCCGCACAATAAAAGATAACGGGGACAAATAATCATAAAAAAGCGAGACAGGTGCTCGCTTTTTTATGATTTAAAAACATCTATTTTAGGTTATGCGACACTAAGACAAGTCTGTTGCCACAATCCAAGAATGCTTTTTTGATCGTCTTCCGTCATGCCTTCTGCATCAAGCGTATCTCTAAGCGTTCCTTCAAACGCCTCATCAAACAACGCTTTACCTTCACCTTCAGCACTACTATGAAGACCTAAAAGACCTAAAAGATAAGCACAGTAAAATAGCTGATCCCCTTCTTCCGCTGTATGTTCAATATCGCGTAGCGCGTCGCTAAGCTGGTCCGCTCGTTCTGCAAAAGTCATTGCCATGTTTTGTCTCTTTTCAGTTTTTAACACACACTACAAATAAAAAAGCTGAGGACGAATCCTCAGCTTTTCATTCTATTTGTATATATTATGGTTTTAGCTTTAATGTCGTCAACGTTCGTTCACGAATAGAAAGAAGTAAGTCGGTATTTTCTATTAGAGACTCACCATAAGAAGGCACCATTTCTTTCATTTTAGATTGCCATTCTTTAGACGCTATTTTTTCTGGGAAGCAACGTTCCAAGATTTTGATCATAGTATCTACTGTGGTTGAAGCACCCGGTGACGCACCTAATAAAGCCGCCAATGAACCATCTTTTGTAGTAATGGCTTCGGTACCAAACTCTAGCTTACCGCCTACTTTTTCATCTTTCTTGATGATCTGAACACGTTGTCCAGCATACGCTAATTTCCAGTCTTCATCTTTCGCATCAGGGAAGAAATTACGTAAAGAATCACAACGATCTTTATGCGATTTTTTCACTTCGCTAATCAAGTATTTGGTCAAATCCATGTTGTTTTTACCAACAGATAGAATTGGCTTCAAATTATTGCAACGCATGCTCATTGGAAAATCTAGTATTGATCCCGACTTCAAAAACTTCGTTGTAAAGCCAGCAAAGGGACCAAACAAGATGGCTTTCTTACCATCGATAATGCGAGTATCTAAATGAGGGACAGACATTGGTGGCGCACCAATAGGAGCCGCACCGTATACTTTCGCAAAGTGTTGTTCAACGATTTCAGGTTTTTCACAAACCAGCCACTGACCACTTACTGGAAATCCACCGTAGCCTTTACCTTCCTCAACACCAGACTTTTGCAGCAATGGTAATGCTCCACCACCAGCACCAAGAAAGAGAAATTTCGTGTTGAATCGTTGTGTAGTGCCATTGTGATGTACTAACACATCCCAAGAACCATTTTGGTTTTTACTGATGCTTTTTACTTCTGCATTCACATGTAACTCGAAGTTATCCATGCTCTGTAGATTTTTCGTCATATTACGAGCAATTGAACCAAAGTTCACATCAGAACCATGTTCTACACGAGTCACGGCTAACGGCTCACCACTAGCTCGATGATTCATAATAAGCGGCATCCATTCTTGCATTTTTTCACGGTCTTCAGTGAACTGCATTTCTTTAAAGGCAGGATGAGCACTCATTGCTTCATAACGGGCTTTTAGCTTTCTAACATTCTCTTCACCCCAAACAAAGCTTTGGTGAGGAACGCGGTGTATAAATTCTTGAGGGGCAGGAAGTTTGCCTTGATCAACAAGGTAAGACCAAAATTGAAGGCTAACCTCAAAAGCTGCGTTGATCTTGATGGCTTTATCAAGGTTGATACTGCCATCTGCATTTTCTGAAGTATAATTCAGTTCACAATACGCTGCATGGCCAGTTCCTGCATTATTCCAGCCATCAGTACTTTCTTGGGCAATACTATCCAAACGCTCGACCATGGTAATGGAAAGGCTTGGATCTAATTGCTTGAGTAACATGCCTAGAGTGGTGCTCATTGCACCGCCTCCGACTAATAAAACATCTACAGAGTTTAAGGTCATATCATTTCGCCGTGTCATCGCCAATTTGGATTTGAGAGTGATGATAAAAGAAGGCTTGTGGCCAGCAGTGATGTAAATTAAGGAGGAACTGCGGTACTTTCTCGTCACTCTTCTCAGTACGCTTTTATTTGCAATAGGGAGCGCAAAGCCTAAAAACGAACAACCTAGCTAGGATTCTGAGTAGGTATCATTTAATTATACGGATTTTACCAATAATGTCTTGAGACCTTAGTCGAAGATAATGCTTACCTCCTCGACTTTAATATAAGTAATAAGAATTTTATCTACTTTTAGTATCGTTTTCTGTGGTTTTCGCTACATATAATTAGCAGTTTGATTGTGTTTTTCTGCTATATTTAAAAAACGATAGTGAGTATAAATAGAATCAATTATCTATGATGTAGCGGAGGTGTCGTATGAAAGCTCAAGATATCATGGTTCGCGATGTAATTTGCGTTAACATTGATGCACGATTACCAGAAGTAAAAGCCGTTATGCAAAAAAATGGCTTCCATCATTTGCCTGTTATAGAAAATGACATATTAGTTGGCATTATTTCTGATCGAGATTTATTACGCATGATCAGCCCGTTTATTGATAGTCTCTCTGAACAACAAAGAGACCTTGAAACACTCAATCACGCGGCACATCAAATCATGACTCGCCAACCAATTGCCGTAAAAGCCGACTCGCCAATCGAGAAAATTGTGAATTGGATGATGCAAGCCAGCATTTCTTGCATCCCTGTAATCGATGAAGATCAACACGTTCTTGGCATTATTACTTGGCGTGATTTGTTAAAACACGCCAAGTTCTAACTCAATGTGTTTGTGCTTGATCGCCTAGCTGGTCTGCTAAGTCTTCTTTCGTGAATATGTATTGCTCAGCACAAAACTGGCAATCCACTTTAATTGAGCCTTGTTCAATCAACAGCTGACGCACTTCATCAGCTCCAATCGAAATAACGGCATCCAATGTACGCTGGCGAGAACAAGAACAACCAAACTGCATGGCTTTAGTATCGTAAAGACGGACTTCTTCTTCATGATATAAACGGTGCAATAACGTCTCTGTATCTAGAGTCAGTAACTCTTCGTCTTTTACGGTTGATGCTAGGTGTGTAAAACGCTCCCAACCATCTTCATCGCCCTCTTCTGCTTGTTCAGCGGGAAGTCGTTGTAAAAACAAACCAGCACATTGAGCGCCATTTGCCGCCAACCAAACTCGACTCGGTAGCTGCTCAGATTGATAAAAGTATTGCTCAAGACACTCTGCTAACGTATCTCCAACAATTTCAACAATCCCTTGGTAACGCTGACCGTTACGAGGACTAATGGTAATAACTAAATAACCGCCCTCTAAGACCTCTTTTAACGAAATCGTCTCAGGCACCACTTGCGATTCGTCCCATTGGGCAATACCGCGCAAGTTTTGCAACTCATCACACTCGGTCATTACCGCAGACAAAAAGCCATTACCCTTCGCTTGAATAGATAGTACACCATCAATTTTGATGATATCCCTAAGCAGTGCAATTGCCGCCACAAATTCACCTAATAGCTTTTCAATCGCTAGTGGGTAGTTTTTGCGTTTAATAATTTCTTGATAAGCACTATTCAATACAACATGCTCACCGCGCACATTCGTATTATCAAAAGAAAAGCGCTGAATTTCATTAGTCGTTAAATCGTTCACAAATCACACCTTGTGCTAATTAACAGCACGAGTAAAAGTTCAAATGGATATTGCCGCGCATTTTACCCTTGAGCGTTAAAATCATCCACTTTAAACAGTGTATAAACAGGGAATCTTTGTCGCCCCTATTTCGTTTACCTCTGTGTCGCTCTAAAATACTAACCATTACTTTTAAGTTAAACAGCTTACACTTAGCACCTAATCATCGACTCCAAAGAGATTTCTTGTTCTTATGATTCAGTTTACCGAAGTCAGTCTACAACGTGGTACCCAGTTCCTTCTTGAGGACACCGATCTCACTATTTTTGAAGGTCAAAAAGTCGGTTTAATTGGCGCCAACGGAGCAGGAAAGTCCTCATTATTTGCCATGATTAAAGGCGACTTAAACGCCGACACCGGCAGTGTTGTTTTGCCTGGAAATCGTCGATTAGCCTTTATGGCGCAAGAAGTGGGCGAAACACAGCGTAGCGCTGTAGATTATTGCCTAGACGGTGACGAGCAACTAAGAATAATTGAAAGCAATATTGCCCGAGCACAAGCACAAGAAAATAATCACGACCATGCCCATTGGTTAGGTGAATTTGAAATCGCCCATGGCTACTCTGCTCAATCTCGCGCCGAAACACTGCTGCAAGGTTTAGGGTTCAAAATGGCCGACATGCAGAGACCTGTCTCAGACTTTTCTGGCGGCTGGCGTATACGCCTTAACCTAGCAAAAGCGTTAATGAGTCCATCTGATGTTTTATTACTCGATGAGCCGACCAACCATTTGGACTTAGACGCGGTTATGTGGCTGGAAAATTGGTTACGCCAATATCCGGGCACCCTAGTGCTTATTTCCCATGACCGAGACTTTTTAGACGGTATCTGTAGTCACATTGTCCATCTTTACCAAAAGAAACTTGTTCTTTATAAAGGTAACTACTCGAACTACGAGCGTCAGCGAGCGGAACATTTAGCGCAACAACAAGCCAACCATGAGCGCCAACAAGCCAAGCGCGCTCACATGCAAGAGTATGTAAACCGGTTTCGCTATAAAGCAGATAAGGCGAAGCAAGCACAAAGCCGTCTGCGCATGCTTGAGAAGATGGAGATCATTGGCCCTGCTCACATCGACTCTCAGTTTGAGTTCTCGATTCCGGTGGCTGAAAAAACCTCTCAGTTACTCATTAATTTATCGCAAGCAAACTTAGGCTACACTTTAGAATCTGGCGCTAAAGTGGTTCAACTTGGCGACACCAACTTTGCCATCCGCGACGGCCAGCGTATTGGTCTACTTGGTCCCAATGGTGCGGGTAAATCCACGCTAATTAAATCCATTGTAGGCGAGTTAACACTGCTGTCGGGAGAGCGAATTACCGGCGAGAACCTTAAAATTGGTTACTTCTCTCAACATCAACTAAGTGCGCTCGACCTTGAAGCCTCACCTCTTCTGCATATTCAACGCTTGTCTCCGAAGATACTCGAAAGCGACATTCGCCGTTATTTAGGCGGCTTTGGCTTTACCGGTGATGACGCACTAAGAGCCGTGAAAGGCTTCTCTGGTGGAGAGAAGGCGAGACTCGCGCTGTCACTCATCGCTTGGACTCGTCCTAACTTATTGGTACTCGATGAGCCAACTAACCATTTAGACATCGACATGCGTCAAGCCTTAACAGAAGCACTGCAAGAGTTTCCAGGCGCCATCTTAGTGGTATCCCACGATCGTCACTTACTCAACAGCACCGTCGATGAGTTTTGTTTGGTTGCGGATAATCAGATACAAGCCTTCGATGGCGACTTGAGTGCTTACCACGCTTGGCTACAAGCTCGACAAGCTAACTCCGCTCAAGCAGAGAAAAGCGAAGCCACACAAGACAAGGTAGAAAAAGTCGATCGTAAAGAAGAGCGTCGCAAAGCCGCCGAGCTGCGCGAAAAGCTACGTCCATTGCGCAAGCAAGTCGAGAAATATGAAAAAGCCGTACAAACGGCGCAAACACACCTAGATACTATTTCTGAATCCATGGCGGATGCCTCACTTTATAACGCCGACCAAAGAGAAAAGTTACAAGCACTGCTAAGCGACGAAGCAAAGTGGAAAAAGTCATTGGAAGAAAACGAAGAAGCCTGGTTTGAGCTACAAGAAGAACTCGAAGAGGCCGAGGCCAATCTCGCCTAAGAAGCGTATTTAAGGCCAGAAACAACGGCGTATTAGACTGTATGACTTATATCTGTCACACAAGTTAAGTACATTAACGAACAGCAAGACAGGAGCTAATGGATGACATTTCCATACACTCGCATGCGACGCATGCGTAAAAATGATTTCTCTCGCCGTCTTATGCGTGAAAACCGCCTAAGTACAGACGATTTAATCTACCCAATGTTTGTCGTAGAGGGCAACAATGTTCGTGAAACAGTCGCCTCTATGCCCGGCATTGAACGCGTGTCGATTGACCTTTTATTAAAAGAAGCGCAAGAACTGGTCGCGCTTGGCATCCCTATGGTGGCACTTTTCCCTGTTGTCGCGGCAGATAAAAAGTCACTCATGGCAGAAGAGTCTTACAATCCTAATGGCTTAGCTCAACGTGCTGTTCGTGCATTAAAAGAGTCTTTTCCTGAATTGGGCGTGATGACAGATGTGGCACTTGATCCGTTCACGACTCATGGCCAAGATGGCATCATTGATGACTCAGGTTACGTCCTCAACGACACCACCATTGAAGTACTCGTGAAACAAGCCTTATCCCATGCTAAAGCTGGTGCCGATGTGATCGCACCATCCGACATGATGGATGGCCGCATTGGTGAAATCCGAGAAGAGCTCGAAACAGAAGGCTTTATCAACACCATGATCATGGCGTATTCCGCTAAATATGCTTCCGCGTACTACGGCCCTTTTCGCGATGCAGTGGGCTCAAGCGGCAATCTTGGTAAGAGTAATAAATCCACTTACCAGATGGACCCGGCAAATTCTGACGAAGCCATTCGTGAAGTCATACTAGACCTAGACGAAGGCGCAGATATGGTAATGGTAAAACCAGGCATGCCATATTTGGATCTGGTACGCCGCGTTAAGCACGAGTTAGAAGTGCCTACATTTGTCTATCAAGTGAGTGGTGAATACGCCATGCACATGGCCGCTTTTCAAAATGGCTGGCTCGACAAAGATTCGATCATTATGGAATCTCTATTGGCCTTTAAACGTGCTGGCGCCGACGGCATTTTAACCTATTTTGCGAAAGACGCAGCACGCATACTAAAGGCCCAGCAATAACGCTAAGTCCTTCTCATGCAATGTCAAAATACTCCTATTAGGATGTAAATAAGATTAAAGAGACGGTGACCTTCTGGCTGTGTTGGTGTAATTTGTAAGTTAATGCCCACTCATTTACGAACGGGCATTAGTTCAATACCAATAATATAAAACGACGGTATTTGGGAGTGATAAAAAGGCATGTCAGAACAGTCAGTAAATGAAGTGGATAAAAAAGAAATCGCCCCTATGCCCACCAAAGAAATAGGTGGAGAAGAGCTGGTACTGGAACCTATTCCAGAGCAGCCGCAGGACCCTAGCAAAGTTTCTTTAGAAGAACGTTTGCCTGAGGAGATTGACCTTGCAGACCCCGAGCTTTATTTCAACCGTGAATTGAGTCATTTGCAGTTCAATGCGCGCGTACTTGAACAAGCCATGGATGAAAACCACCCCATTCTGAACCGTCTAACGTTCTTGTGTATCTTTAGCTCAAACATGGATGAATTTTTTGAAATTCGTGTTGCGGGATTAAAAAGCCAGTTAGAGTACAGCCGTGAGAAGAATGGCCCTGACGGCATGCACCCGAAAAAAGTCCTTAGTTTAATCAGTGAACAAGCTCACAAACTAGTACGCCGCCAATACCGTATTCTCAATGACATCATCTTTCCAAAATTGACCGCCGAAGATGTTAAGTTTATTCGCCGTTCCGTTTGGAACGAAAAACAAGCGACATGGGCTAAACGATATTTTCGCGACAATGTGCTACCCATTATAAGTCCAATAGGACTTGACCCAGCACACCCTTTTCCTCGACTCGCCAACAAGACCTTTAACTTTGTCGTCGAGCTAGAAGGACGCGATGCCTTTGGCCGAGAAAATGGTCTCGCTATTGTACCAGCACCAAGCTCTCTGCCACGCCTTGTCAAAATGCCTGACGATGTGTCTGAAGGAGGCGATAACCTCGTCTTCCTATCTTCTATTATTCATGCGCATGCCGATCAATTATTCCCTGGCATGACGGTAAAAGGCTGTTTCCAATTCCGCCTCACACGAAACGCAGACTTAGAAGTAGACTCAGATGACATCGGCGTCGATTTGGCCGGTGCGCTAAGAACCGAATTACAAAGCCGCCATTACGGTAGCTCGGTACGTCTTGAGATTGCCGACAACTGCCCAACGCACATCATCGACTCCTTACTTAAGCAGTTTGATTTAGAAACCCAAGATCTCTACAAAACAGACGGTCCAGTCAATCTAAGTCGTTTAATGGCCGTGCTTGAATTAGTCGATCGCCCCGATCTTATGTACCCTCCTTTTTCGCCAGGTTTACCAAGAAAACTGGCTAGCTCAGGCGGAATATTCGAAGCGATTCGACAACGTGATTACCTTTTAATGCATCCTTTTGAGAGCTTTGCTCCAGTCATCGATTTTCTAAGTGACGCAGCCAAAGACCCTTATGTTGTTGCCATTCGTCAAACGCTATACCGTACCGGCGCTCGCTCCCCTATTGCTAACGCATTAGTAGAGGCCGCTCGAAATGGCAAAGAAGTCACCGTGGTCATTGAACTACGAGCACGTTTCGATGAAGCCGAAAACTTAGCCTTAGCCAGCCGTCTACAAGATGCTGGTGCGATCGTGGTTTATGGCGTTGTCCGCCATAAAACTCACGCTAAAATGATCCTTATCGTGCGTAGAGAAGGAACAGAGCTGACACGTTACGTTCACCTCGGTACTGGCAACTACCACGCAGGCAACGCTCGTCTTTATACCGATTACAGCTTCCTAACCTGTGACAAAGAAATCGGCGACGATGTTCATCGCGTGTTTCAGCAATTAACGGGGATGAGCAAAGAGTTGAAAGTGAAAAAGCTATTACACGCGCCTTTCACATTACGCGATCGCTTGCTGGATATGATTAACCGCGAAGCGGAAAACGCCCAAAAAGGCGATCCGTCTCGAATCATCATCAAAGTAAACTCGCTTACTGAGCAACGCTTAGTACAAGCTCTGTATAAAGCCTCCCAAGCTGGCGTAAAAATCGACTTGATCGTTCGAGGTATTTGTACCCTGCGCCCTGGTATTAAAGGCATCTCCTCTAATATCCGTGTACGCAGCATTATTGGTCGTTTCTTAGAACATACTCGTGTGTATTACTTCTACAACAACCGCAACCCTCAGGTTTATCTGTCCAGTGCGGATGGCATGGATCGTAACTTAAACAACCGTATTGAAGTTGCCTTCCCGCTACAGGATCTAAAACTGTCTCGTCGTGTGAAAAAAGAGCTGGAACTTTACCTTGCGGATAATACCCAAAGTTGGGTGTTACAAAGCGATGGCTCATACCAGTTGTCTAAACCACGAAAAGGCGAATATCGCAGCGCTCAGCGCACCTTACTGAGCGATCTCGCTGATAGCACGCGCTAACCAGTACACTCGTCACTATTTATACACAAAGCCCAGCGAATGCTGGGCTTTTTTTGTGAATAACCACCCTACTTATCCCACGAATTAAGTGTGCCCTAGATATCACAACGTTATCGTCACAACGAGTAATACAGCATTAAAGATCGGGGTTTCGCACTTAAGTACCGACAAAAAGTGCATTTTTTGTTGGTGTGTTTGCTGATTACATTTAGAATCCCTCCCCTTAAATGTCTAATAATGTAAGTAGTTGAATAATAGACTGCTTTTTAGCCGTTCTGAGCCTATTAGCACGCTATTACAAATAGATAAAACTTTGAGCACTTAATCATAAAAAAGGAAGACCCAATGAAAAACGCCATATTAGGCGTCCAAATGTTATTCGTTGCATTTGGCGCTTTAGTATTAGTCCCCTTACTGACAGGCCTTGATCCAAATGTTGCTTTATTTGGTGCCGGTATGGGGACTTTGCTTTTTCAAGTTGTCACACGTCGCACTGTGCCTATTTTTCTAGCGTCTTCATTTGCGTTTATCGCACCAATTCTATACGGCATCCAAACTTGGGGATTAGCGTCTACCATGGGTGGATTAATTGCGGCTGGATTCGTTTATGTCATTCTAGGGGCGCTTATTAAATTAAAAGGCCCTGGCTTTATTCACCGCTTATTACCACCGGTTGTCATTGGGCCTATTATTATGGTTATTGGCTTAGGCTTAGCTCCAACGGCTGTCAATATGGCAATGGGCAAAAGTGGTGATGGCTCTGCTCAGTTAATTAATGCTGACATCTCTATTTGGATTGCTCTTGCCTCTTTATTAACCACTATTTTTATTAGCGTCTTTAGTAAAGGTATTTTTAAACTACTGCCTATTTTTGGCGGCATTATCGTTGGCTACTCACTAAGCTTAATATTCGGCATCGTTAACTTCGACGCAGTACATCAAGCCGCTTGGTTTGTTATGCCAAACTTTACCGCGCCTGAGTTCAATATAAACGCCATTTTATTTATGATTCCAGTCGCCATAGCGCCTGCCATAGAACATGTTGGCGATATACTTTCTATCTCCAGCGTCACTGGCAAAGATTACTTAAAAAAACCAGGCTTGCATCGCACTATCGCGGGAGATGGGATCGCTACCATGGCAGCTGCAATGGTAGGCGCGCCACCAAATACAACCTACAGTGAAGTCACTGGCGCTGTCATGCTTACTAAAGCTTTTAATCCCGTCATAATGACATGGGCAGCGATTGCCGCGATTATTCTTGCTTGGGTTGGCAAACTAGGCGCCTTATTACAAACTATTCCTCTACCTGTTATGGGGGGGATTATGATTTTATTATTTGGCTCCATAGCCGCTGTTGGCCTCAACACGTTAATTAAAAACCAAGTAGACCTTCATAAATCACGTAACCTTGTTATTGTCGGCGTTACACTAGTCTTCGGCATTGGCGGAATGGCCTTCGGCATTGGCAAATTCAACTTACAAGGCATCAGCCTATGCGGCATCGTTGCTATTCTTCTTAACCTAGTGCTACCAAAAGACATTGGCGACAACCATATTGTTGACAACGCACAAATAGAATAAGTTTTTACGCACACTAAAAAAGTAAAAACAAAAAACCTCCAATAATGGCACTGCCTTATTGGAGGTTTTTTTATAATCAGGAAAAGACACAGAGTAATGTGATGTTATAAATACAGTCGTCCTGCTTAGGTACTATCCACAAGACCGTTTAATATTGGAAAGCTCAGTGATGAGTGAAAGAGGATACTTTAAACAATAAGTCATTTAATTTTTCAATATTAAAATTCCAAGAAAAATGTATTTCATTACAATTCAGATATCAAAGTCAAGCACATCACCCTTTCCCAGTGATTCACAAAAGGTGATTCATCAACAGCTTTTTGGAATATAACACTCTTACTCGACTCAGCACTTATTTGAAGACCTAACAATGCTCGATATTGCGACATCAAAGTAACAAGCCTTGGGCCCGCTTCCTTCGAGAACCTTAATCCCAGTTCAAAATCATTGAAGTGCTTTTCAACTCTTTTTTTATGAGAATCTTCCCAATGCTCAGGGGGTGAAACAAAGTACTCAATAACACCTGGTTCAGCATCATTACTTGGAAGAAATCGAGCAGAAAGCCACTGCTCATTGAAATAACGATCATTGTCCAGGTAAGGTTGTATTACTTGCTCATCCTCTATTGCTGCATACCCCTCTCCCTTACCATCCATATTACAATCTCGACACGAAGGTACTAAATTCACAGGTATTATTGAAAACTGAGGAAAATGTGCTTTCGGTAAGTAGTGGTCTAAATTCCGAGGACGTCCGATACCACCACAAAAGGGACATTTTTCGTCAGCTGCTACCATTAGAGAATCATATACAGCTCTAGCTGGTTTCTTGTTACCAACTAAATAGTTTCCATACAACTTTATCAAATCAGATTTCTTTAGTTGCCCTAAAACAACGGGGTCATCTTCATCTTGAATTTGTAGGGGCTCAATTGTATATAACTCACCCATTACACCAGAAGCCTCATATTCTTGTGCTTTCGCTTGCAGGTTTGGAATCGCATCATTAACTTTCTGAAGAAGCCCTCTGTTACCAGTTATGCCATCCCGACATAGGTCAAGCACTTCAACATAGCCGTAATTAGGCTGTGTAAGTTTAAGCATCAACCAACACTCCTGTCTCTGTGAACAACAAGAGCCTTTAACAATGCTCTAGCTTCAACCCCTAACTGCTTTTCATAATCATCAACAATATCTTCATAACTACCTCCAGTGGCAACGGATTTGACTAATAAATCATGGAATCCAGATTTTGTGACCTCTAATCCAAAAACTTCTCTTGTTAAAATACCAACATTTTCACCAAATGTTTCTATTGCTGGTCTACGTGATTCAGTCGCTAATCTAACTCTATTAATTTTCCAAACACATTTCTTAGGAATTTCTTGAAGTACAACTGGAGAGTGAGTTGCAATTATTGAGACACCATTGCGATCTAGAAGCAAATCAGACAACGCTCTAATAAATGCAGACAACAATGGTGGGTGTAAATGACTCTCTGGTTCATCAATTAATACAAGTGTCTTCTCTTCTACTGCAGCAACTAACCGAGTGATAGTAAGTAGGACAACAGCATGACCAGAGCTCATATTTTTAATACGTTTTTTAGCTTTTTTAGAAACGTCGTCTCCCGAATACTCAGCTAAATTTTTGAGCCTCATACTGGCAAAGTTTTCATCAGATTCAAGCGTATTAATAGCTTTTAGCCAACGAGCCTTTCTTGAAGGTTGGCTAAAACATAAACCTAGAGCTTTCAGAAAGTCATCATGTAAATCACTCAGACTTTTTAAAGAATCTTGATCGTTTTTTAAACCAATATAAAAGTAGCATGCTCCTTTTGAAGGATCAGGTTGCTCCTTGGGAGGCTCAAAGGGGTCAAAGGCACTAAAAGAAACTGAGACTAAACTACTAAAATAATCATCTTCTATTGGTAGATTATCCCTTATAGACTCCAAATCAAAAAAATCTGCATCTGATCCACCTTTACTAGTTACGGCTTCGATCATGCCATTCAGCAACGTTGTTTTTCCAACCCCATTACGACTAATAATGGCATGTATGTTAGTGCTAGGTTTTTGATCTATCTGAACATCAAACTTTAACTCTATACCTGACATTTTTTCTTGAGCTGGCCTGACAAACTTAAACTTAAAGTTTGTCAGTGGATTACTCCCGTTTAGTACGCGGGCAAACTGACCTTTTATAACTGACAAGCTAACATTTCGGAGTAAAGAGGTTTTAAAAACGTCTTCATCTTGAGCTATCTCTATTAAATTTGGCTTACAAACAATATCTTTAAGAGCACCTAATAGCGTAGCTCTGGTTGTTATAGATAGCTTTGCTATACACTGGTAATAATCAACATCTAACCCGACAGAAAAGTATCCCTCAGGAAGAGATTCAAAATTTGAATCCAGTGTACTATAGGTGCTCTTCTCTATAGTTTGTCCCTTAAAGCCAATTTTAATACCACCTATTTCATGGAGCTCACCTTTATCGTCAAACAACTTCAGATCGAACATCGTAACAAATGAAAAGTCATTCCAATGGTCGATTTTCAGATAAGCTGTACTAAAGCCCTCACTTGGAATACGCTGATTTCGAGGCACTACTACAATCTTCATCCAATGGTTCCTTTATTACCTTGTTATCTACTCATGAGGTCTAATTAGGAGTAGTAATTAAAAAAATCTTGTTTCATATAGATAATTAACTGCAATTACGATGGTTATTATCCATTGTACTAAAGATCCAGCCAAGCACTAGCCAGTCATAGCTTGTTTGATGCCTGTACTCACATCTACTTGAGATAGGTAAGCTTAAACTTGTGGTAATGCGGTTAATTATGGCTGCTAACTGACAGTATCACTCGTATGCGGTATCTTGTACTGTTTATATCAATAGCAACCATACTTAATAGGGTAACCAGCATCGATTCGCGAATTTTTAAGGTACGCTTGGATGGTTTATTCAACTGTTCAATCCAGTTTGTTGTGTATACTATCTTTCGAACCTTATACTCAAATTCCAAATAAGTTGTTTAGTAACTTAAGAAATTAGAAGCAGCCAGACAGGCTAAGTTTGCATACCAGATAAACTGTTTATTATTCGCGATATCGGGCTTTTAGAAAGTAATGATGCAGAAAATGCAAGAACAAGAAGCGACCTTTGATTCTAAGCATGACCCACAAGATCGTTTGGTGTTGGCTAGCTTGTCGGTTACGACGAGGGTCAGAGCCCTTAAACGGCGAGTGATGTGGTTGATTGGACTTTGTGCGACTGTTTAAGGGGTCTGACCCTGCCGAGTCGGTGCAATCAGTGTGAGAGGTTCTTGTTTTGCATTTGTGCTGACGCGTCGAGGTACGAGACAGGCGCAAGCAAATGGAAGAACAAGAGGCGACTTTTCGTAGGAGGGTTAGGCCCCCCTTCTGTGTTTTTCCCGACTTATTTCAGACAAAAAAAGCCCTGACAGCGTTAGCTATCAAGGCTTTCTTAATTATAAGCTTGACGACGACCTACTCTCACATGGGATCCCCCACACTACCATCGGCGATGACGCTTTTCACTTCTGAGTTCGGGATGGGATCAGGTGGTTCAACGTCTCTATGATCGTCAA